>CAZQCX010000016.1:0-10571 GCA_964591705.1 uncultured Candidatus Bathyarchaeia archaeon
TATTTCCAAAATCCCCTTACATCCTCACCTCTAAATACTTAACCAACTTAAGAAATGGTTCCATTAGAAGAAAAGAGCTTTAGAATAATTAATGACCAGTTATGCGCGCGTAAAAACCGAGAAGTGAAATCGAAAAATAGAGCAGAAATAGAGCAGCATTTCTAGCGCCTAAATAGCGAAAAAGAGCTCAAAGAGAGCATATCTCTGGAATTTTGGATGGTGCCGAGGGCAGGGTTTGAACCTGCGACAACTCGGTCTTCAGCTTCGCCCTTAGACATGAAAGTGACTAAGTCGAGCGCTCTCCCAGGCTGAGCTACCTCGGCACCCTATGCTGGGAGTGACCATATGCAGAAATGAGGCTAAGAGTTTTAAAGTTTTCCTAAGTGGATTTACCGCTTTGTGTCCGTTGCATTGCTGTTCCGGATTTCCGCAGCCTCATAGAATTATCTAGACGCCCAGAAGAGCAACGTGATTTGTCAGGATATACCCTATGAGTGCGCTGGCTAGAAAGCAGGCGAACATCAGGAACCTGTCATGTTTGTGAGGGGGTGAATATTCTTCTCCTCTGCTATGGCGACCCATGCTTATGACACTGAGGTTTGTTACTGTTGTCTTCAAGGAAAGGTTTTATGAAGGCGAGGTCAGTATTTTGAGTTCAGTAAGTGCGGGCCGGTAGTCTAGCTGGTTAGGACGTCGCCCTCACGCGGCGAAGATCACCGGTTCAAATCCGGTCCGGCCCACCTTTTGGGGCGTTTCTTTGTTGTACAGTTCTCAGAAAAGGTTTATTAAATATTGATATTTGAGATAGAGTCATTGTCCCCCACACAAGAAGGTCTCAAAGTGGCTGAAACCGAAACCCAACAAGATTCTCCAACAATCGAAATAACAACCGTAACCCCAAAAGGAATCAACAAATGCAACACCTGCGGAGAAGAATATGAACGCGCAATTCTCGCCAAGAACAGGTCCGGTTCATCACCCGAAGAATACTACGCTTGCTCGAGATGCCTCTCGAAAGTGGCAGAGGTCGACAAAGAAATTGAGCCCGCAGACGAAGAACCAACAGAAGAGGAAAAACCAGCGAAAGTCAGTAGTAATATGCTAAAGCACGTGGAAATCAAAGCCGAATGCCCACATGAAGTTGGATACCTCAGGAAAAGAAACAGAGGCTCGCCCATCCCTGACGAATGCTTGATCTGCCCCAAAATGATAGAGTGCATGTAGCCCTCGGCCCTGAAAACTTTGGATGCAACACTGCGAAAAAAGAATCTAAAATTCTCCCAGTTTCAGGAAGAGCGGGAAACCCTTTTGTCTGATAATTGCGTCTGCAAGGGGTCTGTCCGTCATGAATTCTTCATCTTTCCCGATCAGACTGGGACGGCGACATCATCCCCCAATGATAAAACGCTGTTCCCACTAAATAAACCGTTTTCAAACACGACAGCCACAAGGCAAAAAGGACACCAGCAGATTTCTCATGCGACAAACCTGACTTCGTCTTGAAAGGTTAAAAACCTGTAAAAAGCCAGTATTACCAGTAACTTATCGGTGAGCTGCCTTGGGTGAAAACTACGCACCACTAGTCGGAGACAACTACGCTCCTGAAAAAATTCGAGTCATAATCCCAGTCGGAGGAAAGGCAACAAGACTTCTGCCCCTGACAGCAGAAACAAGCAAAGCATGCCTCCGCCTGCTAAACAGACCGCTAGTAGAGTTCACACTCCTATCGCTTGCAGCCCAAGGCATACGCCACTTCATTTTCGGCGTCAAAGGCTACACCAACTACAGAGACCTATACGACTATTTCGAATCAGGATACGGTTTCTCCTTCAGATACAACATCAAACCCAGAATTCACATCAAATACCAACCCAACGTTGAAGACCTAGGAAGCGCTGACTCAGCAAGAATAAACATCGACTACTATGAACTCAACAACCCAATATTCGCCGTACAAGGAGACAACATATTCGACATAAACGTGAGAGACCTCTTAGCCTTCCACAAAACGAAAAACGCAATGATGACCATCGTGCTGAGAGAAGTCGAGAACGTTGAAGGCCTAGGCATCGCCGACATCGACAAAACCGACCGCATCCGCCGTTTCGTGGAAAAACCACAACCCAACAACGCACCCAGCAAACTAGCCAACACAGGTCTGTACATCCTCTCTCCAGAAATAAAAAAAGTCTACAAGGAAAAACGAGTCCGCCAAATCGTCGAAGAAAGAAAACGTCTAGACTTCGGCTATGACTTCATACCATACCTCACTGAATCATGCCACCCAGTCTACGGTTACACCCTGAAAGGCAGCTGGTTTGACGTTGGCACACCTGAGAACTACTTAGAAGCCATGAAGAATCTACTAAGAGGCAAATTCACCATGCTAACGGAATTCGGCGGACGGATCAGCGACAAACAACCCGTATGGGTCCAAGGCGAAAGCGGTGACTCAGAGAAGAAACGACAAGAGATTATTCACAAGATCAAGGAGAAGAAGATCTCAATTGAAGGACCCGTTCTGTTTGGCCGCCACTGCAGGATTGAAGACGGCGCCAGAATAGTCAACTCCTGCATCGACAACTTCACCCGGATAGGCAAGGACTCAGTAATAGAGAACTCTGCCGTCATGGACAGAACCCTAATAGGCGAAAAAGCCGAAATAACCGACAGCATAATAGGCCGGCACGTGACCATTCTCTCAAACAAGGAAAAACCCACACGAGTAAGCTCAATCTCAGTCGTCGCGGACGACGTAACACTGGAAGAAGGCTGCTCTCTCTCAGCAACAAAGATTTACCCACATCAAAAAGTAAGGGGTGAATTCGGCAACCAAACACTCCTGCTCGGCTAGGAAGCAAGGCCAAAAGCCTTTGGTCACGCCTTGAACCATTTGAACATCAAATACCGAATTCTTCCAGAACCCAAATCGGGCACAGCTATGATGAACCGTTTCCTCACTGTCGTTGCCAACCGTCCCGCTTTCACTATCTCGGTGGCAGATAGCTCGCCAGTCGAATTCTTGACAGAAACCATGTACGGAGCATGTTCCATCCCTGGGCCGTACTTGTAAACAGCAAAATCGCAACCGAACTTGATCCCTGGAGTCACTATCAAACCACTTTCCCTCAGATCTCGGTATGTGGAAAATTTCTCATCAAAATTCTCGTAGAGCTCCTTGACCTTTTGTCTCAGCTTTCTAAGTCCAACTTTGTGCTTTTTCTCTCCCTCATAGATTGACACCAACCCCTTCTGAGCCAAGTATAGCCCTTCCATGAGATCCAAGATAAGTGGAACCTTAAACTCAGGTATTTTTGGCTTAGAAATCCCAAGCGGTTTCCCATAGTAACCATTTTTGTAAAGCTGCGAGCCTTCGCTACAATTCCAAACAACAAGAAAATTCTCAATCAGTTCAACTTCCACTTTGCCTTCCACGACCACCCTTGCTCCGCGTCACATAATAAAGGACAACATACGAGCCGCATCAGCTGCATCCTCTGCCTTGTCTGCCGAGTTTTCAAGCAGCTGAAGAACATCTCTTAGCAGAAGCAACACAGGAGTTTCAAGTTTGCTGCCAAGCACTTTTATGGCAAGCGAACGGTATAGGTCATCCACAACCCTTTCTGCAGTCTCAACTTCCTTTGCTTTCTCCAACGTCTTGGCAGACCCATAGGTTAAGACCATCAGCGTCTCTCTGAGTTTAAGCACTGAATCAAGAACAGCTTCGGAGAGCCTCACTAGATCCTTCTTTACTTCACTTGGGACACTCCAGTTGTGTTCCATTATCTCGACCAGGTAGAACGCAATTCCTTCAGAGAAATCGGCTATTTCACTGCTAAGGTTTGCAAACCTGAGAAAATCTTCTCTGCTTATCAGGATCGCACCTATCTCCGTGAGCTCTTGGGCGACCATGCGCCTCGCTTTGATAACTTCTTCTTCGCCCAGCTTAATCTCACTGAGAAGCTGCCGTGCCATTTCTTTGTTGCCAGCAGCGAAAGAGTCAGCCATCTGAGGAATTTTCCTTGCAAGATCAACAACCTTGCGTAGGTTATCCTGACAAACATTCAAAGCCCTGCGCTTAACTCTTTCCTCAGTCTCTGCTGGAAGCACCAAGCCAATCTCCCACCAAACAACAGCTAGCCATCATACTGGTAGTACGGCATGCATTAAAAAACCTAGCTACCCATATCCCCTAACTTGATGCCTAAATCCTCAAAATCAGTTTTTTCAAGAAAATACCTGCGTAGTAGATCAGCCAGCGCACTCAGAGATGTTCGAACTTGCCGCCACGAATCTCGATCGCGGATTGTCACAGTATCATCACTTAGAGTGTCATAGTCTATTGTAATGCCCAACGGAATCCCCGCCTCGTCCGCTCGCGCATAACGCCTACCAATAGAACCTGTCTCATCGAACTCTACCGAGAAACCTTCTTGTGTGAGTAGTTTCCTAATCTCTAATGCTTTCTCTACCAAACCATCCTTGCTAACAAGAGGATACACTCCAATCTGGGTTGGCGCTATGCTCCTCGGGAATCCCATCAGAACGCGACCATTCTTGACTTTGTAAGCGTATTCCAAGGCTACATAGAACAATCTGTCAGAACCAAAACTTGGCTCAACGACATGCGGAACAAATCGTTTACCGCGGATGACAGTTCGCTGAACTGAGAGCCCCGCTTGATCAGGTTTGATCTTGTAGTTGTCAACAAGATAGTATCCTTTTTCGGCAAGAGACTCTGCAAACTCCTTCGGGTCGACCGCTCGGAGCTTTTCAGCGACTTCGGCAGCCTTTTTCTTGAAAGCTGGACCAAGCTTGGCCATGTCGGGTTTGACAATGGTTTGCTCCGCATCAACAGGTGTTTCAAATTCTTTATACACTCGCATGTCCACTCCGCTGGCCTTCATATGACTACTCAAATCATAGTCTGTTCGATAGGCATGACCGGAAACTTCAATCCATCCCCAACGTTCAACGTACACTTCTTGGTCAAAGCTCTGACTGGAGTAATGCGCTTTCTCCCAAGGAAGCTTCTCGATGAAACGCTGTTTCTCACTGGGAACCCCGATTTCCACAAGTAGCTTCTTTGCCATAGCCATAAAAAACGCTTGCCACTCAGAACGTACAATTCCTTTCTCAAGCGCTTCCTTTACCGTCACATTCAAGGTCTCTTCGACCCCTGCTTGCCTGTTCTTGGCCAGCAAAAACGGAAGAACTTCGTTTTCCACTTCACCAAGGAAACAACAATCTGGCGCTTCTGGGTCGAAAAAGAACTCCAAATCCGCGATTGTGAATTCTCTAAGTCTGATGAGTCCCTGACGCGGGGAAATCTCGTTTCTCAAAGCATGACCAAGCTGCAGAACTCCAAAAGGAAGCTTATCCCTCGCAACAGTGTACAAACGGTTGAACTCTACAAATATCCCTTGAGCAGCTTCCGGTCTCCCATAGCCAACCGCACCAGCGTAAGGTCCAATTGTGGTTTCAAACATTGTAAGAAACTGCTGTGGTCGGTTAAGATTCCCCGAGCATTCGGGGCACATAATCTTGTTGCTCTTAAGACTCCTTTCGATTTCTTCCAAGCTCATCTTTTCTGCTTCGGCTGAACTGATATTTCCATATTCTTCAAGGAGATGATCAGCGCGGAAGCGTTTTTTGCATTTAGAACATTCAACCATAGGCTCCTTGAAGTGATCGACGTGCCCTGAAGCCTCAAAGACCTTTCCAGGAGCTATTACAGAAGACTCGATTTCAAATATTCCCAGCTTCGTGACAAACAACTCCCTGAGTTTGCCCTCTATATTCTGTTTCAGTCTTGCCCCCAACGGACCGTAAGTCACAAAGCCTCCGGCACCACCGTAAATCTCGAATGATTGCCAGAAGAAGCCCCTACGCCGGGCCAACTCGCCAATAGCTTCAAACTTGTCAAATTTGCCTTCTTTATCCACTCACTACCAACTCGTTTTTAGCTTAATTAACTCGAGGAGATTAAAATGTTACCTCAGCAAATCACCACCTCAGAATCTCGGACAGATTAACATTCTACGAGGCTGAAAGCTGCGCCTGCTGGCTACCGGTTCGCAGCATCGTCTCAGAATCTCTTGGACAGATTAACATTCTATGAGGCTGAGAAAATTTCTTTCAGTCCACAACACAGCGTAGCCTTTTATAAGGCAGTCAAAGATAAGACAAGCCAAAACAGGTGAATGCAGTGGCAAAGGTTAGAGTCGCGCTAGTCGGTGTTGGAAATTGTGCCTCAGCTTTCGTCCAAGGGTTGTATTACTATGGAAACGCTGAAAGTGGTTTCACTGGCATGCGGAACCCAACAATAGGGGATATGAAGCCTAGTGATATTCAAATCGTGGCTGCATTTGATGTGGACGAAAGAAAAGTAGGAAAGGACTTGGTCGAAGCGGTGTTTGCGAAACCAAACAATGCTCCCAGAATGACTGATGTGCCTTACATAGGCGTGACTGTAACTAAGGGTCCTTTACTAGATGGCGTGGGGCAATATACGAAGAACTTGGTTGAAATTAGCAATACTCCAGACGCTAATGTTGCTAAAGTACTGGAAGACAAAGAAGCGGAAGTCGTGGTGAATCTCCTTCCAAGTGGTGCCGCCAAAGCGACAAGATGGTATGCCATGCAAGCTCTGAAGGCAGGGTGTGCCTTCGTCAACGCTACACCAAACTTCATAGCCAGCGATATCGCTTTTGCGAAGCGCTTTCTTGAAGCTGGTTTGCCTGTGGCAGGTGATGACCTGATTGACCAAGTTGGCTCTACTGCACTGCACAAAACTCTTCTTAACTTGCTTTCAGCCAATGGCGTCCGGATAGTAGAGACTTACCAGTTGGACGTGGGTGGAGGAACCGAATCGCTTGACACGCTAGAGCGAACACGGGAAGCAAAACGAGCCATCAAAACGCAGTCAGTGGCTTCTTCGTTGCCGTATAAAGCAGAGATTGTGGCTGGCACAACAGACTATGTGGATTTTTTGAAGAACAAACGCGATAGCTACTTCTGGATCAGTGGTACCTACTTTGGAAATATGCCTATGCAGATTGACCTCAAGTTTTCGACGGTCGACGCTCCGAACGCTGGCTCCGTTCTTTTCGATGTTGTGAGGGCAATGAAACTCGCCTTGATAAGGAAACAAAAAGGTCCCATTTTGCCAATATGCGCCTATGCCTTCAAACATCCACCTCAGGTCTTACCGCTTGAAACCGCAGAGGAAACCTTCAAGAAGTTCACGGGTCAAGCATAGTCTTTTGATATTTTTTCCAGCTCACGAATAATCCGTGCCTTCGTGCCGACTTTGTCGAGCTTTCTTTTCAAAATCGAAATCGTCTCAACAGGAGTTGGATCGATTTTTCTCAGCACCGCCAAGTAAACACTCGCGAAATCACCCACTAGAAGGGTGGAAAGCATTCTTGCAAAATCACAGTCACCAAGACTCCACACTTCAAACTGTTTTGGCAAGACTGGCTCCATGAGCATTTTGGTGATTTCGATTCTGCTGCGAACATCCTCAGTCTCTTTCATGTCTCTCAAAAAAATCGAAGAGAAATGCTTAGTTAAGACCCATTTTTCTTGCCAGCTCATGATTTCATTATGATCAAGCTCAGGGAAAAACTCCCATTTGGAAGGAACTTTACTATTCTCGTTGAACTGTTGCTTGAAGCGTTGCGCCACACCGCGATAGAGTCCGAAACCATAAACCACTGGCACAGTCCCGCTTACTCCTGCGGCAAGAGTCTTTGCAGGATTCGATCTCAACACGTTTTCAGGACCATTATCCTTCGCCACTTTTTCCAAAACTCCCTTCGCTTCACGAAACTCTTCAGAAAGCCCAGAAATAATTCCCGCTTTTTCAAGCAACTTGAGCAGAGGGATAAAGAGATAAGGCAAAGCGACTCGTGGCGGCATCCCTGCCGGAACTCGCACAGAAGGTATTCCAAATCTGTCGGCGAATTCCAGCAGCTTTCCCCCTGAACTGATGCAACAGATCATAGACCCTTTTCTTCTTGCGTCTAGAAAAGAACCCAGCGACTCTTCGGTTTCACCTGAGTAGCTAGAAACCACCACCAGCGTCTTCGCGCTTACATATTTCGGGAGAGTATAATCCCTGCACACCTCAATTGGCATTGAGGCTCTGTTGAGGACCCAGTCTTTGGCAAGCTCACCGCTTATTGCTGAGCCCCCCATACCTGAAACGACCACGTTCTCGGGCATAGAGAAGTTCACAGAAACTTTTTCAGCGAAGCTTAATGCCTTTTCATAATGGTCGGCAGCTTCGACCTGGAAAGAGAGCATATTGCTCCTGTCGATCTTCCTGATTTCGTCGAGGTTGTCAAGTAATGAATCCAGCATTAACCTAGTTACGTCCCCCACAAGCAGTTTTATATCTGGTTTTCGCTTTAAAAGCTGAGCGCAATTCAACACAAAGAGTGGAAAAAGCAAGAGTAATGACTATGAAAAAACTCGGTTTAGCATTACCAGCGTCTTTAGTTTCAGACACGCCACATTTACGCGAGAAAACTTCAAAAGTTGGGTTAGTCGGGAGGGCTGCCGCAATATTCACAGTCGACGAAATCATCGTTTACCGGGACAGTCCTGAATCAGCTCAAGCCAATGAACTAAATCTGATTACCTCTTTGCTATCATACATGGAAACCCCTCAGTACCTGAGGAAGAGGCTGTTCGGACTCGAACCTCAACTTCAGTACGCAGGAATTCTTCCCCCTCTTCGCACACCTCATCATCCGCTGACAAGAACCATCGGGGAATTGCAGGTTGGTGATCACCGCGAAGGGTTCATATTATCTAAGACAAGAGAAGGTGCACTGATCGACATCGGATTTGAAGAACCTGCTCTACTTGTGGGAAGACAATTCACTCTGGGAAAAAGGCTCACGGTTCGGATAACTCGCATAGACAAACCTGTGGAGGTCGCCATCGCCAACCCCAAAGAAACCAAAGCATATTGGGGATACTCTGTGTCAGCTGCCACTTCCCTTAGGCAAGTTGTTGAGGAAGACAGGTGGGATCTTCGAATAGCGACCTCCAAGAAAGGTTCCCTATTCAACGAAATCGCCAAAGAACTCGCTAAAAAGTGGAGCAAAGCACGCAGCATACTAGTGGTATTTGGAGCGCCGGCCAAAGGTCTAATCGAGATTGCGCATGATGAGCGGTTCACCTTGGCTAGCAAAGTAGATTATGTTGTCAATACGATCCCAAGTCAGGGGACAGAGACTGTTAGGACAGAAGAAGCTATCTTGGCATCGCTGGCCATAATGAATGTAGTTTTTGGATTTTAACACTTAAATTCTGGGTTAGAGACTCTGTAACTTCATGTTCGCTTTCGACATAGCAATGCCACTTGCTCTTTTTTCAATAACCATCATTGCAGTCTTCTTGAGCAAACGAGTTGACGCTGCACTGAAGAACAGTTTTGAGGGACGCAAGCTAAAAGCACGAGACGCCGCCCTGCTTGTGGTAATGACATCCGTTGTAGTGTCTGTCATTGTTTCTGTTCCTCAATACGCGATCATCGTCCTTTTCGTTTCTTCCTATTCAGCCCTGCTTTTCACCTTTTCATATTTCTTCTCAAACATTCAGAAAAAACAGGCACAGATTTTCGCTTTCACAATCGGATTGACGGCCATAATAGGATCCATCTTTGCTTTCATGGTTCTTCGACCAGCCAATCTTGCTTATCAGGGAGGTCTTGCATTGTTTGCCCTAGCAATATCTGCCTTTTTGATCTTGGCATATGAACAAAAGAGAACGGCAAGTCATGCACGATGGTATCTAGCCGTGCTACCACCCGTGCTATTTGTTTTTTTGTTCTTTATTTATGGTCCGTCTCCTTTCTGGTTCCCTGTTATGATGAATGCATCTGGTGTGGTGATTGCCATTGTGATAACGCTATACCTTTCTTCATTGCTAACTTGGAAAGTCACCTGCATGTTCGCTGCACTCTTGACCATGATGGACATCATTCTGGTGCTTTTCACAGGTGCCATGATTACAGCTGCGACACATGTTGCAGAGTTAGGCTTGCCTGTACTGATTTCTCTGCCAACAATTCCCATAGTCGTGTCAGCCAAGGGAATTCGTTACATATCATTGGGTATAGGGGACTTCTTCTTTGCTGGAACACTTGCAACACAAACCGACAAGAAATTGGGCAGGAAAACAGCAATAGTTTCAGCAGCCACAATGGCTTTTTCTTTTGGTGCTTTCGAGATTATCTTGCTGAACACTGATTTTGGAGCATTTCCAGGAACTGTCATGATTGTCTGCGGGTGGCTTCCTGTTGTAGCTTGGAAGCTCGCCACTCGAAGAAAAACACAAAATATTGACAACAAAGAAACAAATTAAGAAAGGGAGTTTCGGTCTTAACCGAACAACGCGCCTAACCCTTCGAGTGCTGCTTCCTCTTTGGCTTTTTCCTCTTCTGCTTTCTTCTTCTTGTCTTCTACTGGCGCTGCCTTTTGTTCTGCAGATGGTGCAGTTGCTGCTGGCGTTGCTGGAGCTGCTGACATCATGGTTGGTGCAGCTCTTATCGCTTC
>CAZQCX010000016.1:10671-34125 GCA_964591705.1 uncultured Candidatus Bathyarchaeia archaeon
CTGCTGGCGTTGCTGGAGCTGCTGACATCATGGTTGGTGCAGCTCTTATCGCTTCGTCGATATTGACTTCGCTCAGAGAAGCAACAAGTGCCTTGACCCGAATGGGGTCAACAGTTATTCCCGCTGCTGTCATAACGTTTGTAAGACTTTCTTCGTTGATTTCTTTTCCTGCCTTGTGAAGGAGCATCGCAGCGTAAACGTATTCCATGCTTTTTCACCTCTTTTTTCAACTATTTTAACTTTTCAGGTCTGTTTGCCGTTTCCATTACACGGAACTGGCTAATACTTAAACCTGCCCCAATCTTTTCCGCTTAGAACAAACATTAACGCCTTAAGAACCTTTCGACAGTTTTTCTACAGACATTTTCACGGCAAAGAGTGAACTGATGAAATTGGCAGTCCAGAACAACAGAAAAAAGAGGTAAAAATACTGCTAAAGACCCAGGTAGCTCAGCAGATTGTATCGCACGACCAGAATCACAAACAGCGAAGCAACCAGCGCCATCACAGTAATCATCGTGTTCAATGAGGGGCCAGCTGTATCCTTGAATGGGTCTCCCACCGTATCGCCGACAACAGCTGCTTTGTGCGCTTCAGATCCCTTTCCACCGTGCACCCCTGTCTCGATCAGTTTCTTAGAGTTATCCCACAAGCCTCCAGCATTAGACATCAGCAATGCCAACAGCATACCTGAGAATATACTCCCAGCCAAGTACCCTCCTAAAGCTTGCACTCCACCGACAAAACCGACTGCCAACGTTATGACAAGAGTCACAGTACTCGCAGGCATAAGCTCTCGCAAAGCCCCGGTTGTGGCAATGTCGACGCATTTCGCATAATCTGGTTTAACTCCCTCTTTGCCCTCTCTCAATCCCGGTATCTCCCTGAATTGTCTCCTAATCTCAGCAATCATTCTCTCTGCATTTCGTCCAACGCCGAGCATTAGCATGGCTGAAAACAGCGCTGGCATCGCAACTCCAATGAACGCTCCCAACAGAACCTTTGGATCTGTTAAGCTGAATGTTAACAGACTCTCAATCTCCAACGGTGATTTGCCCAATTCAATTAGAGTCATGTACGCTCTTTCTCGGAATGCAGCCAGCAAAGCGATTAACGTCAGTCCTGCAGCTCCGATAGCAAAGCCCTTTGTTATGGCTTTGGCTGTGTTTCCTGCGGCGTCCATTTCATCAGTAATGCGAATTACCTCTTCGCCTAGACCTGCCTGTTCAGCTATTCCCCTTGCATTGTCCACTATTGGACCATAGGCGTCATTGGAGATGACTAAGCCAACAATTGAGAGCATGCCTACAGCAGCTAGACCGATTCCAAACACAGCAAACCCCGGTCCCAAAGGTGCGCACAGGAAGTATGCAACGGCAGAAGCAATGCCTATTCCGAGCAAAGGTGGGAAGACACTCTGCAAGCCGTATGAGAATCCGGTTATGATGGTTGTTGCCGCTCCAGTCTTAGAGGATTCAGCTGTCTTCATGACAGGTTTCTTGTCGCCCGAAGTGAAATAGTCAGATGTTGTTCCAATAATGATGCCTACCATTAAACCCGTTAATGCAGCACCCCAGAGTCTCAAGTCGTATCCTAAGTAATAGCACGCCCCGAACGCCAATGCGAGGAACAGAATGCACGTGATGTAGGTACCGTTGTTGAGTGCTTTTCCTGGATTGCCTTTTTTGCCTATCCTGAGTGTGAAGGCTCCTATTATAGATGCAAAGATACCCAAACCAGTAAACACCAGCCCAATTTCCACAAGTCCCAGTGCCGCCCCAAGGATCATCAACGCAACCGTACTAGCTATGTAGGAGTCTGCCAAATCAGCTCCCATCCCTGCCACGTCACCTACATTGTCTCCAACATTGTCAGCAATAACTGCAGGATTCCTAGGATCATCTTCAGGAATTCCAAGTTCTACTTTTCCCACAAGGTCAGCGCTAACGTCAGCGGTCTTTGTGTATATGCCTCCGCCTGCTTTTTCAAAAAGGGCATGTGCGCTTGCGCCGAAGCTGAATCCGAGTACTGCTTCTGGATCACGGGTTATTGCATAGACGATGCTGATTCCCAATAGAGAAAACCCGACGACTGCGAGTCCCATTACCGCCCCTCCTCGGAATCCAATTGGGAAAGCCTTGTTGATTCCACCGCGAGCGGCATAAGCTACCCTTGCATTTGCCTTTGTTGCCACATCCATTCCGAAGTAACCAGCGAGTGCTGAACAGAAGGCACCCAAGAAATAGGCTAGAGACAATGTAAGGTTTTCAAGCGGATTAGCAGTCGCCCACACGGGGTGTGGTAGAAAGATCCCAACAAGACTGCCAACAACAAGAACGAAGACCGTGAGTATTGTGTGTTCTCTTTTCAGGAATGCTCTCGCTCCTTCTTTGATTGCAGAGGCAATTTCCTTCGTGCGTGGCGTTCCAATATTTTGCTTATCAACATATCGATAGAAGTAGAGTCCCGCTAGAATTGATGCTACCGATGCTATTGGTGCAATTATCCATGGTTCAAACATTTTTCTAACCTTCAGAGTCTTTGTTCGCTTTGTTTTCCTAAATTTACGCAGCTTTTCTCTGTAAAACTATTTAATGTTTTTGTAACGTCAACTTGCGAACGTGCCTTATTTCTCCAAGCTTATCATACCAGTTTTACGGGTGGATGGTGTGAGGCTGCCGTCCGTCATCAGAGGAGCCTTTGGAAAGCTTGCTAAGAAGGGCTTGGCGATAAAAGATATCGCTCACTATTTTGAAACAACAAGGCAAACCGTCTCCATATGGCTAAGCCAGGTAAACACAGAGTAGCCTGAGACTTCCTTGACAGGCCTAGCAAGTCCATGGAAGGCAATGTCGCAATGGAACTGGAATGGTCCATCCTCAAGCTGAGAACCATTTTGAAGCGGGGGACCGCAAGAATGTGGAGAGGCTTAAAGAGGCTATCAGGCTTCATCTTCGAATCAGTCTGCACTGTTCGGGGAGTGAAGCTGAGGCTGGAAATCTTCAACAACGTGCTTGCCTGAAATGTCCAGTAATGGACGTTGGAGCGGGTTTAAGGGTTGGTTTTTCTTCGGGGCCAGAGAGTCTCAGGAGCTGGGGTAGAAGGATTTTCGGGTGTCTTTCAGCGTTCAGGGTTAGAAGTGGTGGTATCTGGTGCGCGTTGATGATTTCGGCGGGTTCACTGTTTGCGTGGAGCGGTTTGGCCGTGAATTGTATAGGGCTGGAGTTTCCCCGGTTCTGGAGTAGCAGCGTTGCTTGTCTGAGGCTGTCCTGTCTGCTCGTGGCTTGCAGTTCAGGGGCTTGTGGAAGGGCAGGTGCCGCGTGCATGGGGTTGAAGCTCAGTCTGCTCACCTATCGGATCCATAGGATAGGGGCAAAGTGGAAGGTTGCATCTAAAACCTCAACCGAGTATTCATCAACCGCTAAGCAGATTTCCTAAATGGCTCAAAGGCAAATTAGGGAGCACCGGGACTGGTTTAACCATTCAGGCTTCCACAGAGGCGTGAAGCCGTATCCAGCAGATCTCTCCGAGTGCAACGGTGAGAAGTTGATATAAAAGTTTCCTTGATTTTGCTGTGTTGAATAACTGCCTGTTTGATTACCGAATTTGGCGAGAAATAGGTTAATTTTACGAAAAGGACAATTTTAAGGGTTGGTTTCTGTCTGAAAAAGAGAAAGATTTAAGCCTAATTCATGAAATACCACCGATTATAGCTTCTAAGCCCAGTTGTTCAACACAGCACTTGATTTGAAAACGAAAGCATTATAACTAATACTTGAAGATAGGGAAGCCAATACTTCACTAGATTGAAGGGATAGAAGGTCATCTTGGCATAAAAGGCCGGGTCCAAAAAGGGGTTGCCTATTATCTCTGAATGGCACAGCAAGAATCTGGAAGAAGTCTTGAATGAGTTACAGGTTACATCAGAGGGGTTAGGACACGAAGAAGCTGTCAGCAGACTAGATAGGTTTGGCAGCAACGAACTCGAGGAAAAGAAAAAGACGACCCCTCTTCAGATATTTTTCCGTCAGTTCAAAGACATATTTGTAATCATGCTCTTGATAGCTACAGCAATATCTTTCTTGATTGGAGAAACCGTTGACGCAGCGACTATCGCTGTTATAGTAGTTCTCAATTCAGTTGTCGGCTTTGTCCAAGAGTACCGGTCAGAAAAAGCGATGGAAGCCATGAAAAAGTTGACAGCTCCCAAAGCACGCGTGCTTAGAGACGGACAAGAAGTAATGATACCTGCACATGAAATCGTGCTAGGCGACATAGTGTTGCTGGAAGCAGGAGACCGCGTTCCAGCAGATGCCAGGCTACTCGAAGTTGTAGATTTGAAAACTGATGAGGCTATATTGACAGGCGAGTCGACACCCATCAACAAAAACTTGAGCCCTGTTGATGCGAAGGCACCTGTTTCGGATAGAAAAAATTCCATCTTCATGGCTACTCACATAAGTTATGGCAGAGGCAAAGCCGTTGTCACAGCTACAGGGATGAGCACAGAATTCGGCAAGATCGCAGAAATGGTTCAAACCATGAAAGAGGAGGAATCGCCGCTAAAGCAAAAACTGGAACGCTTTGCCAAAAAACTTGGGATATTAATTATTGTGGCAGTAGCCGTCATCTTTGCACTTGAACTATACGAAATTTTCTTCCTCGGAATAACTCAAGCGACCGATGCCTTTGGGTCCATAATAACAGCCTTTCAAACATCAGTTGCCCTAGCAGTTTCAGCTGTGCCTGAAGGGTTGCCCGCCGTTGTTACCGTGTCGCTTGCTCTCGGAGCCCGGGAACTTGCCAAACGTAATGCAATAATAAGGAAACTCTCTTCGACTGAAACTCTAGGGGCTACAACGATCATCTGCTCAGACAAGACTGGCACCTTGACCAAAGGTGAAATGACAGTTAGAAAAATCCTAGCAAATGGCAAGTTAATAGATGTAATAGGAACTGGATACGAACCAAAAGGCGATTTCCTCCAAAATGGGACTCCTATTTTATTGAGTGAGCACAACGAATTGGCTCTTTTGCTAAGAGCTGCCGTTTTGTGCACAAATGCTCATTACGATGGTAAGAATGTCATAGGCGACACCACAGAGGGAGCCCTCGCTGTTGTAGCGGCTAAAGCTGGTTTGACAAAGAAAGATGTAGAAAACATGAATCCTCGTGTTCATGAAGTTCCGTTTACCTCTGAAAGAAAGCTTATGACGACCGTACACAAGACAGCAGACGGGTCACTTGTCGCTTATTCAAAAGGAGCTCCAGAGATCATTCTATCGAGGAGCACCCACATACTCAGAGACGGAGAAAAGAGGAAACTCTCGGAAGAAGAGAAGAAGACCATTCTAGAAGTCAACGAAAGCATGGCAAACGAAGCCCTCAGGATGCTTGGCATAGCTTACAGGGATTTGCCTATGAGCACTCAGGAGAAATCTATTGAGGGAGAAATTGAAAACAATCTTGTGTTTTTGGGCTTGACAGGGATGATTGACCCACCCAGAGCCGAGGCGAAAGATGCAAACTCAAGATGCCGAGTCGCAGGAATCAAGACAGTGATGATAACCGGTGACCACAAACTAACTGCAGTTGCTATAGCGAAGGAGCTAGGAATGCTTCAAAGTGATACAGCTTTGACAGGGACCGATCTTGACAGCTTGACTGAAGAGGAGTTTGGAAAAATTGTGGACGGTATATCGGTATACGCTAGGGTCTCACCCGAGCATAAGCTGCGAATAGTCAAGGCATTACAGAAGAAGGGTCACATAGTTGCCATGACTGGTGATGGAGTAAACGATGCACCAGCCCTCAAGCAAGCCGATATCGGCGTGGCGATGGGAATAACTGGCACTGATGTAACGAGGGAATCTGCTGATATGGTGTTGGCAGATGATAACTTCGCAACTATAGTCAACGCAGTTGAAGGTGGCCGGAGCATCTACGATAACATAAGAAAGTTCACGTTCTTCTTGTTGCGGTGCAACTTTGACGAGTTAGCGGTCATTGGAGTTTTCGCCTTGTTGGGTTTGCAGTTGCCTCTTACCCCTGGCATGATTCTATGGCTGAACCTTGTCACCGATGGTGGTCCTGCACTTGCTTTGACGATGGATCCTCCTGACCCTGATGTGATGAAACGACCTCCACGCAAACCAGGTGAAGGCGTGTTGCACGGAAGGTTAGCTTCAATAATCGTGACCTTCACGCTTCAACTCTCCCTGACTGGGGGCATATTCTACTGGCAATATTACATAATGGGGGTGCCTTTAGAGTATGCGAGAACTATGGCTTTCATGCGTGCGACCCTGCAAGAGTTGTTTGTTGTATGGAATTGCCGATCCGAAAAGCATAATGCATTCAGAGTAGGTTTCTTCTCCAACAAATACTTGCTGTTTGCAGTTATCGCATGCGCCGCAATAACAATTGCTATCCCATTCATAGCAATACCAGGAACAGGAATGGGATTGTTCGACACTGTCCCAATCCTTAATCCGTTCGATTGGGGAATCGTGCTCGCAGCGTCCCTATCGGGCTTACTCATACTGCCAGAAATATTCTATGGCAGGAAGATCTGGAAATGGCGGTAATGTACAAAAGAGTTAATATCCACAGACTTCAAAAGCCACCCCGAAGCTTAAGGGTTGAATAGCATGAGTGGGAAATTGGCCAATCCAGCACCGCTTGGGCTGCTTGGTTTCGGGTTAACAACTGTTTTGCTCAATTTGCACAATGCTGGTTTGTTCCCACTAGATACGATGATACTGGCAATGGGCATTGCCTACGGCGGTCTAGCACAGGTCATCGTGGGAATCATGGAGTTCAAGAAAGGGAACACATTTGGAACTGTTGCATTCACTTCATATGGATTATTCTGGTGGTCGCTTGTGACTCTGATTCTCTTGCCTAAGACGCAATTCCTCACAGGACTAACTGCGCCGACAAACGTGGCGATGGCTGCATACTTTTGCGTGTGGGGCTTATTCACATTGGCGTTGTTCTTTGGGACATTGAAAAAGAACCGCGCACTGCAATTTGTGTTCGCTAGTCTAACTGTTCTCTTTTTTCTGTTAGTTGCTAGGGAACTTGTACCAAACGCGATTATTGCAACGTTGACAGGCGTTGAAGGCATGATCTGCGGAATGAGCGCCGTCTATTTGGGTCTTGCGGAAGTTCTAAACGAGACAGCTGGGCAAACAGTGCTGCCGATCTGTCCAGTGGACTAAGGCTCCTTCCTGTTCAACTATCTTTTTATTTAGGAAAAAATCACTTCATCCAATTAACTGCTGCCGCGTACTGGTTTTTTTGCATCACTTCAAGCGAAGGCGTTTCCAAAGAGCCTTCTGGTCAACCTATTTCTTCTTTCTTAGGTCCATATCTATTTCTTCTCCGCTCAAAAGTAGGCGGAGAGATTTTACCTCGTCTCTGAGCATGTTAATTTCACTTTCCAACGCCTTTGCCTTTGCATCCGCCATTCGCTTCAGCTCCTCAATTTCCAAAAGCAGATTCTTACGCTCTGTTTCCAACGTTCTGATTCTTTCAATTGTGCTTCTGAGACTACTCATGAATATCTCCCTTGTCATTTGAATTTGCCCATCAGGCACTTAAGACTTATGCAAGTCGGATCTGCTTCGTAACTCAGCGTCGTTAATGAAGCTGAACAAAACAAAAAGTCAACCCCATCTTCTGGTGCATTTTTTATATGAGAACCAGCAATAACAAAACGCATCTGTCGACACTTTGTTGGATTGTGTCTTTGAATGAGGAAAACGATATTCAAAAAACTTGAGGCGCAAGGTCTTATTGCAAACTACAATCGCCTCAGAAAAAACCTTCCACCTCGCCTTCCTGAACGCGTTTTCATTCAAGATGAGACATTCAGGGAAGGAATCAAGACCCCCACAGTGTACCTAACCTACGTTGAGCAGGTGAAACTCGCGAAACTCATGGACGAGACAGGGATATCAGTCATAAACATTGGGTTTCCAAGCATGTCGGCAGAAGAGAAATTGAATTGCAGGAAAATAGTCAATGAGAACTTCCAACAGACAAAATTAATAGCTTCTGCTTCACCGACGAGAGGCAGTGTGATCGCTTGTTTGGAATGTGGCGTCAAATCAATAGCGATTGAAACCCCTTTCAACGAATTTAACCTCCAGTATAGGCTCAAGACTACAAAAGAAGAAATACTGAAGAACACGTTTGAAAGCATTGAATATGCTAGAAAGCACGGTGCAACTGTTGACTTTGTATTGAAAGACGGTTCACGAACGCCACTCGAAAGCATCACGGAAATATGCAGTGCTGCAATTATGGCAGGTGCAAAGAGAGTGGTAGTTGCAGATACGGTCGGCTTCCTCAGACCGCTGTCAATGCGGTATTTGATGGCTCACATCCGTAAAAGTCTGTCAAGACAACTAGAGAAAGTTGAACTAGCTGTTCACTGTCATAATGATTTCGGTTTGGCAACCGCCAACACGCTTGCAGCAGTTGAGGAGGGCACAACCCATCTCCATACGTGTATGGCCGGTCTTGGTGAACGCGCAGGAATTGCACCTTTCGAGGAAGTGGTGACAGCGCTTGAATTACTCTATAATCTTGACACGGGCGTGGACCTTGGAAAAATCTACAGACTCGGGCAGCTTGCTGAGAAAGCTTTTGCCATGCCCATTCAGTTCCACAAGCCAATAATAGGCGAAAACCTCTTCGCGCATGAAATAGACGCTGAAGTGGAGGAAGTGCAAGCGCAACCTCTGCTCTTTGAACCTTTCCCACCGGAAATAATCGGAAGAGAAACAAAAGCATTCATTGGAAGAAATACCGGGCAGACTCTTATTCAGAAACTCGTCGAACAAGCTGGAATTCGTGCTTCACCCCGCCAAATGGATGAACTTTTCAGACGCATCAAAGGCTCACATGAAAGCCTAGATAAAGGCGAGGCTCAAATGACATATTACCAGGTGAAGAAGTTGATGAAAGAATTGCAGCAAGGTTATACGATGGACGAATTCTGGCGTATAGTTGAGCAAATAACTCGGCAGAAACCGAAACCGCCCAAAATAGAAAATAGAATTCCCTCAAACACGTAGATCTCTATAATTCCAAATCCTTTCTTATTTGGTCTATCTCTTTGTGGCTTAGACTCCGAGGATAGTTATAGATCGGACCACTTGGCTTTTCATTGTAGAATGGACGATTGCAGTCTGGACAGCCTGAAGTGAGAAATGGTCTTCCGCTTTCCAAAATCTCAACAAGCAACAGCTTTGAGATTCCGAAATCGCTTATCCTCCCGTCCTCGTCATAACTCATATCCGTGTTTCGGACCAAACCATTTGCCATCAAATATCTAGCCATTTGCACCCGCCTGTAGACATCAACCTTCGGGGCAGCCTTCAAAGCGAATCTGGTCCCCTCAACAGGCGTAAAGGCAAAAAGAGCTGGAAGCACTCCCAAATCCACGCATTTTTGGATCAAACCTGCGGCTTCATTCTCCTTTTCACCCAGACCAATAATTAAATGAGTGCTCACATTCCCTTCTCCAAATATGCCGATGGCCAACCGCAATAGTGTGAACTGCTCTTTCCACCTGTAAGGTCCATCGACCAATGTGCCTTTAACCTTGTTGAATAATTCTTCAGTTGCTGCATCAAAGGCGATTCCAATTCTATCGACACCAGATCTGGACAGTTTCCACATATTACGGCTGTTAAGCGGTTGGCATGAAACTGAAACCGATACAGCAACGTGCTGTTTCAGTTTCTTCACAAAAGCGCAGATGCCCCTAAATACTTCAGGGTAGTTGAGAGCTTGAACGCAAACACGCTTTATTCTCTCCTCGTTGATAACCTGCTTCAGATTTGTCAAGACCAGTTCTGTGGAAAAAACAGGCCACATAACTCTAGAAAGCATTTCTGCCTTGCCTTGGCTACTTCGAGCTTGCGGACAGAAAGCGCAGTTGGCGGAGCACTTACCTGCTTTGTGCGTCATCAGATAGATGGTAGTTGGATCAGCATCAAGCTTGCCTGTTAGCAGTCCAAGAGTAACTGCTGAACCAACTGAAACCCGGATCTGACTTGGAAAATACGTTTTGCCAAAATCCTTCGCTTCTTCTACCAAAGAATTTCGCCTTGATCGTGTCAGCCTAACTAGGTTTGGCATTTTAGTTTAAGGTTTGCGTCTATGTGGTTGCAACTGAGTCATGCGCGAAAGTGGGAAAAGTATCCCTTGGAAAAGTTTGTGGGGCAAACGGGAATAACTGCCCATCCTGCCAAAACAGAAAAAAGGGTTGAGCACAAGGGTATGACTCGAATTACTGGCTTGTGTTGGCATTAGACTAGAAGAAATCCTTGTTTCCAAATTCAATGAATTTCTATCGTTTTTGGTCTTCGGTCTGCTCGATTTCTTCATTGGGTACGCGTCGCTACCAAGCGTTGTCTTTGTTTCGCAGATTCATGTTCCAGCCTTTGCAGATTCCGCTTTGCAAAACAACGCATTCTCTCACTATTCTCTAGATATTCAGCCTTAACCTGCTGCATTTGGGCATGCTCTATGCCTGGTACGAGGTAAGGTTGAATACGATAACCCTTATATATCATACTTGATTCAGAATCGAGTTCAGAAACGTGACAGGCTTGTCAAACAACAGAGGGGTTCTACAGTCAATTCGAACAAGTTTTCGGCACTTGTCCCATAGCCCTTTGGCACGATATATCATTAGACGCCTCATGTATTTGATTCCACTTTTCTTCGGAATTCTAGTTTTAGTTTTTGTGGCTTCGCGTTTGGCAGGGGATCCTGTTCAGCTGATGACCGGTCTGAATCCCAGGATTACACCCGAAGCCAGACAGCGCTTGACCGAATACTATGGTCTTGATCAACCCGTATACATCCAGTTTTTCAAGTATCTATGGGAGCTTCTCCAGGGTGACTTGGGAAATTCGTATGCCCTTCGAGGGGGGACGCCAGTTACGACGATCATTGGTGATTATGCATGGGAAACTTCCAAGCTACAACTGTTCTCTCTCTTCCTTTCCCTGCTCATCGCAATACCGGTTGGAGTTCTGTCCGCACGGAGGCAGTATTCCAAATTGGATGTTTCTGTTACAACAGTTTCTTTGCTTGGCACCTGCATTCCCATTTTCTACATGGGAATAGTAGGCATACTTGTTTTCTCATATTACCTAGGATGGTTTCCTCCTTATGGAGCTCACACGCTTCTGCCAGAGCGATACTTCATGGGAAATTACACTTTGGACGAGTTATGGCATCTCATTTTGCCAGGCTTAATCCTGACTTTTGCAACCCTTGCCCCTGTGGTCCTCTTGGTTAGGTCGAGCATGTTGGAAGTTCTGCGGCAAGACTACATACTGGCTGCAAGAGCAGGGGGTTTGAGCGAGCGAACCGTGATATACAAACATGCTCTGAGGAATGCTCTGATTCCTGTGGTAACCTATGTAGGTCTCTTTTTTGGCGGCATGCTTGCGGGGGCGCCGATTACGGAAACCGTTTTCAATTGGCCAGGGGTTGGTCGCCTCTACGTTGAAGCCGTTGGACGACTCGATTTTCCGCTTATCATGGGGATTACTGTTTTCATAACTTTGATGACCCTTTTTGCCAATCTGATTACAGACATCACGTATGCTTACATTGATCCCAGAATTAGATTTGAATGACAGATCTGAGGTTTGTGGGTGAGGAAGAACACTTCAAAATCCAACGTGGAAAAAAACAATAAGCTAAGACCCAGAGGCGTAAGCCAATGGAGCATTGCGTGGCGGAGGTTCAAACAGAACAAGGCTGCTTTAGTAGGTCTCATATTCATTGGCACAATTGTGTTCATGGCGCTTTTCAGTCCCATAGTCGCCAGGTACCCACCAAATTATCTGGCGAGTTTCGTTGAGGAAGGCAAAATAAGGGTTCCCCCCTCTTCAAGATATTTTTTTGGAACCGACTATATCGGTCATGACGTCTTTAGCCAGATAGTATACGGCGCTTCATCCGCTCTTTATGTCGGGTTTGGCGCGGCAGCAATCGCCATGTCACTGGCTATTGTCGTAGGGCTCGTGTCAGGCTACTATGGCGGTCTTCTGGACAACATTCTAATGCGAATAACAGAGATCTTTCTCGTTATACCCTTCCTCCTAATACTGTTGGTCTTCTTGCAAGTAATGACAAAGCTGGCGCCATCCGGAGTAGGTGGCCTTGCAATGGTAACTATCATTATTGGAATGTTTTCGTGGGCAGCCAATGCCCGAATCATCCGGGGAGAAGTGCTTCGTGTGAGACAATATGATTATATTGAAGCTTCCAAGTCTCTTGGTGCAAGCCAAAGCAGGATAATATTCAGACACATACTCCCTAATGTTCTACACATAGTTATTGTTCTCACAACACTTCAGATAGCAACGGCAATATTGGTCGAAGCCGGAGTCAGTTTTTTGGGTTTTGGCGATCCCAATAGTATAACGTGGGGGCAACAGCTACAGGGCGCGAGTGAGGCTGTTAAGGAAGCTTGGTGGGAGGGCGTCTTTCCTGGCTTGTTTATTACGCTACTGGTGTTGGGTTTCAGTCTTCTCGGAAATGGACTAAGGGACGCTCTTGACCCGCGTCTCAGGGAATAGATTGGGGCAAACACATGTCGAAAGAACTATTAGAAATAGACAACTTGAAAACATACTTCTATACTTGGGCTGGCATAGTAAAAGCCGTTGATGGAGTCAGCCTCAAGGTCAAAGAAGGGGAAACCCTCGGTCTGGTTGGTGAATCCGGCTCCGGAAAATCAGTAACCGCACTATCAACCCTGAGAATAGTCCCGCGCCCTGGCAAAATTGTTGGCGGGAAAGTCTTCTACAGGGGTGAAGACCTCCTTGCAAAGAGCGAAGCTGAAATGCAGAAATTCCGTGGAAAAGAGGTTTCCTACGTTTTTCAAGATCCTGCTACTTCACTGAACCCAGTTTTTACAATTGCCTCTCAACTAGTAGAAGTGGTGCGTCGCCACCAGAATGTCACGAAGCAAGAGGCTCTGGAAAGAGCAATTGATCTCTTCAGACTTGTTGAGATTCCTGACCCTGAAGTCAAGATTTGGAACTACCCCCACCAACTGAGTGGCGGTATGAAACAACGCATAGCAGTTGCAAGAGCTTTGTCATGCCAGCCAAGTCTGCTGCTTGCTGATGAGCCGACAACAGCTCTAGACGTGACAATTCAGGCTCAGATTCTTGATCTTCTCAAAAACCTGAAGCAGAAGCTTGGAATGGCCATGATCCTAATCACCCATGACATGGGCGTGGTAGCCGGCGTGGCTGATCGAATAACGGTCCTATACGCGGGACGAGTTTGCGAGTCTGCGAGCACGAGAACTATTTTCCAAAATCCTCTGCATCCATACACACGAGCGCTTCTGGAAGCTGTTCCAAGTTTAGCCCTGAGGAGGGATAAGCTGAAGGTTATCCCAGGCAATATACCGAATCTAATTGACCTCCCATCTGGATGTAGATTCAACCCTCGATGCGAATTTGTGAAAAAAGGTATTTGTACAATGGACATACCCGAACTAGAGGAAGTTGAGTCAGAGCACTATGTTGCGTGCTTTCGAGGTAGAGAAATTGAGGCAGAGACGCCGTTCGGGGGCCTGAACAAATGAACAGCGATGTCGTTCTAGAAGTGAAGAATCTAGTGAAGCATTTTCCGATTACAAGTAAAGGGGTGCTCATGAAGAAACATGTTGGGGTTGTTCACGCAGTTGATGGAGTTAGCTTCTCCGTGAGGAGAGGAGAAACCTTTGGTTTGGTGGGTGAAAGCGGCTGCGGAAAGACTACCACCGCGAGAGCAATTCTATCGATAGATCCTCCCACAAGTGGCGAAATATTCTTTGACGGTAAAGAAGTCAGCAGAGTTTTCAAATCTAAAGACAAAGCGGAGATTTTGAAGCTGAGGCGAAAGATGCAATATGTTTTTCAGAATCCGTATGCATCGCTTGATCCAAGAATGACCGTAGCCGACATAATAATGGAGCCGTTTTTTATCCATAAACATGTTTCCAGGGAAAAATGGCACGATCGACTGTATGAACTGTTGAAGCTGGTAGGTTTAGAAGAATATCACGCGGAAAGATACCCACACGAATTCAGCGGGGGTCAGAGGCAGAGAATATGCGTAGCAAGAGCCTTAGCTGTTGAACCAGAATTGCTGATTGCAGATGAACCCGTGGCTTCTTTAGATGTTTCAGTCAGAGCTCAAATCCTGAACCTATTACGGGAACTTCAGCAGAGATTCAAGATAACCTATTTGTACATAAGTCACGATCTGAGTACTGTGAGGCATATCTGTCACCGTATAGCCGTTATGTATTTGGGAAAATTTGTCGAAATTGCAGACACTGATGATCTGTTTGAGTCTCCTTTGCACCCTTACACGCAAGCCTTGATGTCTTCGATTCCAGTGCCTGACCCTGATGCCAAAAAAGCTCGTATAATGCTTCCAGGTGAGGTTCCGAGCCCGATTAATCCACCAGCAGGTTGCAGGTTTGAGCCAAGATGTATCTTTGACAAATCACATGAATGCGTGCACAAAGCACCCGAACTGATTGACGTAGGCAATGGGCATTTCGTGTCTTGCGATGGCGTTATGAGAAGCTGAAATTAATCACGTGGGATTTTTCTTTTTTCTCATGTTCTCTTGGATGACTTTGCCACACATTTGAGTTTCGACCTTCAACGATTCAGGGGTCTTGAGTGCGGCTTTTCTTCTGTCGCAGAAGGCGTTTTATTAACAGGTTCTTATCAATAATCATTGAGGAAAGTATTTTGTGGCTTCAGCAGAGGAAATCTTGAAACAGCTGCGGGAAAAGGCGAATTTGGCGAGTCTTGAGGGCATGAAGCGCTATGGAATGTCTGTTGACCGGAGGCTAGGCGTATCTGTAGCCGATATGCGATTGATTGCAAAGGGTATTGGGAAGAATCATGCTCTTGCGCTTGATCTATGGAAGACGGATTTGGCTGAAGGTAAGATCGTTGCAAGCATTCTAGCTGAGCCTGGCAAGCTTACTGAAGAACAGATGGATGATTGGGTGGCAGGTTTTGATTCGTGGGATGTGTGCGATCAGGTCTGCATGAACCTGTTTGAGAAATCTCCTTTGGCATGGAAGAAGATTGCCGACTGGAACGAACGCAAAGAAACATTCGTCAAGAGGGCGGCGTTCGCACTGATCGCTTGCTTGGCTTGGCATAACAAGCAAGCGAGGGACGAGGAATTTCTCAGGATCTTTTCAGTTATCAAGAAAGGGGCTGTGGACGATCGGAACTTTGTGAAGAAGGCTGTCAGCTGGGCGTTGAGGAATGTTGGAAAAAGGAATTTGAATCTGAACAAGGCTGCGACTGGTTTGGCTAAGGAGTTGTGCCAGATGGATTCGAAGACTGCTAGATGGGTCGGTTTGGCTGCGGTTAAGGAACTGGGGAGCGTAGCAATTCAGAAGAAAGTCTTAAAGAAATCTGTCTGAAGCTCGGTTCTCCTGTTCTGCGCTGTCAATCAGTTTAGAGAAAGCTGTCAAGGTTTTTGTGCCTATCAGTGATTCCTCTCACTGAATCGTGGATTGATTGGGTCGTGTAGCCTGCGAAGCTTAGGATAGTGGCTGCCGCAGCATAGAGCAATAACAGATACTTTTTTGTGTCCGTGTTCATGCCTTTTTCTATCAGTTGTTCCGCCTTCACTCGGCGGTCGTGGTGCTTGTTTTCTGAGTCTATGAAGAGAAACCTGATGTTTTTTCCCGCGTGGACTTCTGCGCCTTCCTTGATAAGTTGTTCAGCCGCAATGACTTGGCTGACTCGTTGTTTGTACTTCTTCGGATTTTTCGACAAGTGCCTTGTTACAATCAAGTCCCAAACTGGGACTTCGCCGTCGAGCAGTTTCCGTCTGTACTCTTTGATAACTTCAAGTGCCTCCGGTATCTTCGTCATGAATTCTTTAGAGTCATTGGCTGTAGATAGTACATTTATCATCTTTAGTTGCGCATCGTAGACAAACCGGGGCGTATCTCTTCTGCGGACTTCGATGCCTCTGAGCTTCACCTTGCCATTTTCCATTACGCCATAATAGCGGTTCAGTGCACCTATTCGTGGATGAATTTTTGATGGAAGAAAAACAATCCACTTGTAGCGTCCTTCAAAGTTCAAAGGTATGCCTATCTGTTCGGTTAACTCCGTGCACAGGTCCTTGTACTCTTGTGTGGACGCGTTGGTCTTCTTGAGCCATAGCGAATCAACTATTCCATGAACGACCTCAAATCCGCGGCTCTCAGCTTTATGGGCAGCTTTGAGGAATGTTTCTCTGCCGAAGGCGCATACACCGATATGGCCATCGACGGTTCCGAATCTGGCGTTTCGGTAGCCTAAGTAACCGAAGCATGTGACTAGAATCCACTTCAAAGCAGCTTGCCTTCTGTCATATGTTTCTCTGAGCGTAGGATCTTGTGTCTCATCTCTCAACCGTTTGTAATCCAAGCGTTTTGAAACAACAAGCTTCAGCGCTTTGGGTACGATTCCTTTGCGTTTGTTGCAGATGTTATAGTTGAGGTCTGGGATGCGTAGTGGCGAGTCTGGACAACAGGTGCAGAGCACGGTTTCGGCTGAGATGTTATTGTTGACCATTAGACTCGGATACATAGATGTGAAGTCTACTTCGGAGACTCCATCGTGGATGCCAACGTGGGGTTCGTAAATCACTCCTCCACGGTCGCCGATGAGCAGTTCATAAGCAGACTTGAATGCTTCAGGAACGCTCTTGTTTCTTGGAATCAAGATGTCGTCTTTGATAGCTTGGTAGAACTGGAGTGAGGTCATGCTGCTGCCTATTGACGAGCGAGAAGCCGTATGTAGCGGCACTCTGCAGGCTCTTGCAATCTCGATTAGACCTTCAAATGCTGCCTCGCTCAGGATGAAGGTGTTGCATTCGTCAATGTGTATTCTTCCGTAGAGCCTTATTGTTGAGGCTTTGTAGAATGTTCTTCCGTATGAGAAGACGGTTTTGCTTTTAGGTACTTTCGGAACGAAGGGTACGTTATCCCTGCTTAGAATGAATTCATCCAGCATGCCATTCATGATTGATCTCTGTATGAGGTATGGAAAAAGGTAAGAATCGCCGCCAGTTGTCAGAATGATGTCTGGGTCCAATTTCTTCACTGTTTCGACAAGCTGCCTCAGCTTCTCTCTTTCGCTTTTGGCGTTGATGACCAGTTGCTTGTCATCCTGATTCACTAGGATTCTTTGTATGGGGTCTTTGAAGTTGGTGATTCTTCCTTTCTTGTCGATTTCTATGCTTAACTCCATCTTTCGCAGCGGTGGCACGACATAGTCCAAGCTTTCCACAGAATCTAAAAGAATGTATTTCAATCCTGTTTTTTCCGCCTCAATTTCCACACGTGCTAGTGGGAACAGATCGCAGCTGAAGAGGTAGACTCGGTCTGCGTGCCAGTCGCAATTGTGTACTTCATATCTTAGGTAATCCCCTGCTTGCAGGATGTCGCGCGTGAACGTTGGCGTCTGTCTACAGTCTTTCAGTGTGATCTCGAGGATCCTAGTTTTTTCGCTGTCTGTGGGGTGAGCGTACTTATATGAAAAGTTCCACGTTGCGATGTTTCGGTTTAAGAAAAACTTGCTAGCTAACCGCTCAATTTCATCTTGTTTTCCTGAAATGTATACTTTGGGTTGGAATTTGTCTGTGAGTTTTACTCTCTCGTTGTTTTCTCCGATTATCCAGACAGTCATCTCGCCGTTGCCGGAGGGGTAAACGTCAAAAATCCAGCCTCTAACCCTTTTTGGGTTGTTGGCAATAATGTTCGACTGCATCTATTCTCTTCTCTAACTTGCTTAATTTTTTCTGCAGGTCTACTACAATAGATATGAGCATTGGTTCGAAGATTATGGGTTGGGCAGCGTTGCTTCCTGCCGATGCTAGGCTCCTGCAGGCATCCATCACTTTGTCGAATGCTTCTTTGTCTTCTGTGCGTAGTGTCTTGGCGAAGCCTTTCCATCTGCAGATCTCGTCTTCCAAAGCCATTCGGTATGATTCGACTGTCTTGCCCATGTTACTGGTAACCTTCCATGAACTCGGTTAATGTGAGGTCTTCGGATGGAAGCTCTACCGTACCTAGAATGTGGTGAGGGTGTTTTTCTAAGGTAAATTCGCGGTAGCACTGCGATTGTCTGAGGGCTATGACTACGTTTGCTCTTGCACATGTCAGCGTGTGGAGGTAACTGTTGCGGCGTGTTTCTTGGTGCGGTGGGTATGTGGCAATCAGAATTAGTTGGTTTTCACGAGCGAATTTTGAGAGGCCTGCGGTGACTTGGCTGAAAACGTTTCGTGCTTCCTCTTCTGGGACATCTTTGTCTAGGAAGAATCCTGCTATATCGGATAGTATGACGAGTTTGGCATTATGTTTCTTGGTCGTTTCTTTGAGTTTGTCCATCACGAGTGAGGTTATCTGGTAAGCTGTGAAGGCTCTTGAGATGTAGATGCGGTTGAGTGCTTCTTTCGGGTTTAGCCTGTGAAGCTGTGCAAGCCGTGCTACTTGGTAAAGTCTGAATGTGTTTCCGCCGTCAATGAAGATGACATTGCTTCCTAAGCCACCAAGTTGAGTTGGTAGCTGTGCTCGGATGCATAATAATGAAACTAAAGACGTGACTGCGTCTGAACCGTGAAGTACGGCAAAGTCTCCTGCTGTGAAGCCGGGGAACAGTCGGCTGACATTCCGCATGTTCAATGTAAGTAGCGGCTGCGCCTGCACAGTTTGGGTTGAGCTATACTGTGGCACTCTTCTTCTCCCCCATGTGTTGAGAGTTAAGAGCGTAGCTTTTCTAGCCGTTTTAAGCTATCACTGGAACGACTTTCCAGCTCAGGCTAGAGAGAGGAGTGAAAGTGAAGGGTTTTTCATGAAATGAATTGAGGTCTTTCAGAGTGCAATTATTAGGTATGGCTGAGCGCTTGGGTAGCAACTGTTTCGTGAACTTCAGTCGGTTCAGATGTAATTTAGCATTTTGAGAATCGTCAATAGGAACGCCAGAGACGAAATCGCCAATGAGAGAACTGCAACCCACAATGTTTTCGTCTTCATGGCTGGCTGATAATAGAGGTTGCATCTTTCAATCTGATTATGCAAACGCGTAGCTTCGGATCCGATGCTCCTCTGCAACTCATTGAGGATTGAGCTCTCGAAAACTCGGGCGCGCTCAGCGAGGTCATTGAGCAGTTTCTCCCGGCATAGTTCTTGGTATCTTTTGACGTAAAGACCTATTCTATCAAGTCCAACTAGAACGTCGTCGACCGCGTTCAGTCTCATCACCATCTTCTTCATTTGTTTAAAATCGAGTTTTCCGTTCTGACAAAGTTTGACATCTATTCTTTCGTTCAAGTCCTTAGGAGGGCAATCCGCGTTCTGTTTTCTCGAGCCATACCACGCTTCGGCGAACTCCGCCATCAGCGCTTCTGCCTCAGAAAAGGACTCGCCCACATCTTTTAGTGCAGTCTCAGTAACTTCTGGGGGTCTCTTCAAGTAATAGGACTGGGAATTGGCTGAGAAGACTTGAACCGTCTTGTTTAGTTTTTGCAGGGCGATCTCTGTGGAGTATGGTTTTTCGTTGAACTTGGCGTGCATCCTGCTTTCAGCTATCAAATAGAGTGTGTTGACGCCTATTAATTTTGTATCAAAAACAGGAATAGTCTGGATTGGACTATAATCAAGCAGTGAGGCTGGAGAAAATGGCGACTGGAAATTTTCATTTGCCAAAGCAGATTTTGTTTTCGAACCTCGCGTTTAATAACTTCGAATCATCTTGAAACAACAGTTGCTACTAGACCTGAAGGGACGAGAAATGCTTCGCGCTGAATTGGTGTCATTTGACATGGACGGGACGATTACGGATCTGTCTTTTGTAGATTCCGTATGGTTGGAAGGCATGCCCCGCCTGCTCGCTGCGAAGAAAAGAATTTCTTTTGATGATGCAAGGATTTTAGCCAAAACGGAATACGACAAGATTGGCAGGAATAGGCTTGAATGGTACGACCTCAACTATTGGGCAGAGAAGTTCGGGTTGGACATTTCTCCTTACAGTCTGTTAGGTGCTTACAGACATAAAATCCGAGTCTTCCCCGAAGTGCAGGAAGTACTCAGAGACTTCAGAGAAAAGGGCTACAGGCTTATCATCGTGTCGAATGCCAAAAGAGAATTTCTCGAGCTGGAGCTTGAGCACACGGGAATCGGCGGCTATTTTGAGCGTGTCTTTTCTTCAACATCTGATTTTGGGCTTACCAAGACATCGGTAACTCTCTACAAGAGGGTGTGTGAAATTTGCAGGGTCTTTCCAGAAGAGATGATTCACGTGGGCGACGATTATTGCTTTGATGTAGAAATTCCCAGAAAACTCGGAATCAACGCATTCTACCTTGACAGGACTTGTGAGGCATCCGGAGTACTGGTTATTCACAGTCTAAGGGAGTTAAATCAAAAAGTTCTTCGTCTCTGAAGACCTGGCATTGCAGCATTCTTTTGCTCTTTCGCCACTGAATTGTCTTGCTTTTGACCCTCCCTGATGAGATCTCCTGCGTTTTCCTCTCTTTCTGTAAGTGGGCTATCATCTTACAAGGGTTTAAATTTCTGTTTCCCAAAGTTACTGTCTTGTGCACGGAAACGTGTACTAAAACTATAAGGAGAAAGGAAAATGTCAAACAACAAGAAAAATACTTTACTTGCTTTGCTTCTGACAATTGCTATAGCTGTTTCGCTATTCGCCATCAAAGGGGCTACTGCTCAAACGACGAAGAACTCTTTCCCAGTTATTGGCGCTATGCCTAATCCAGCAGGTGTCGGTCAAGACGTGCTGATCACCACCGGCATTACACACGCAACGGCATGGCCACACATTGGTTGGAGGGGCTTGACGGTAACCGTTACCAAGCCAGACGGCACCACCCAAACATTGGGGCCAGTAACAACTGACACGACTGGATTGACAGGGATTACTTTCAAGCCAACCGTGGCGGGCACGTATTATCTGCAGACAAACTTCCCTGAACAGAGAATCGAGGCAACAGCAGCGGGAACTACTGTGGGCACAATCATGAAAGCTAGCACCAGCGAGAAATATACGCTTGTCGTACAGCAGGAACCGATTAAGCATTATCCAGGTGTGCCGCTTCCGACAGGGTACTGGACCCGCCCCATAGATGCACAGGCTAGAGAATGGGCTTCGATTTCAGGAAACTGGCTGAACGTATATGGATTTAACCGCCTTGCGCCCTACAACGATGATGCACCAGAGACCGCTCACGTGTTGTGGGCAAAACCATACGCTGAGGGAGGACTTGTCGGCGGGGAGTTCGGCGGTTACAGTTATGAGCATGGCGATGCTTATGAAGGCAAATGGGTTGCTCCAGTAATCATTAACGGAGTGCTTTTCTACAATGAACATGCAGCCCTAAGTGCTGACACAAGGGTAGGCACCACTGTTTTCAGCGCCGAGCAAGTAGTTGTCGCTGTGGATCTATCTACAGGTAAAGAACTATGGCGGAGAAACTGGAACAATACAAGGCTAGCGTTTGGTCAAATAATGTTTTGGGACACATTTAACATGCATGGCGCTTTCGCTAACTTGTGGACAACTAGGACCGTTGCCGGGGTCACTGTTTGGGATGCTTATGACCCATTCACCGGGCGCTGGGAGTACGCCATAACAGGCGTGCCTGCGGGCACGAGTATTCTCGGTTCAAATGGCGAAATCATTAGGTACGTGATAAGCTTGACGGGCGGCTGGATTGCAAAGTGGAACACAACTAGAATTGTTTATGAAACCTGGTACAGCGTATATCGGACACGTAACACTACCCTTGCCGAATTTGATGGCGCCCACTATCTTGCAGCTCGCTGGAGACCGCACGGAATAACCTTTAATGCTACAGTAGGCTATGAGTGGAACAGGACCATACCCACAGGGCTGCCTGGAAGCGTACAGCTGGTTCTCAATGACAAAATAATCGGTTCAAACACTGCATGGTCAGGTGGAGCTGCACAGCCTCGTCCAGTCTTCTGGGCTTTGAGCCTGAAGCCTGGGCAAGAAGGACTGCTACTGTACAACAGAACTTGGACATTACCCATCGTGGATTCGCACGTACACATATCACCTTCGATATGGTCTGGACCTGACAGTTTGCCTGACAACATCTTTGTCGTGACAGTGAAAGAAACCCGCCAACACTTTGGTTTTGACGCCAACACGGGAACACAGCTTTGGGGTCCAACTGAGCCTGAACCATTCCTAAATGCATACTCTAACATATACATGGCACCGTGGGGGCAAGCAGTTGTTGCCTATGGTAAACTCTTTACGGCTGGCATGGCTGGAGTGGTTAATGCTTACGACATCAAGACTGGCGCACGCCTATGGACCCATAGCATCGCTGACAGATACACTGAACAGTTGTTTAGCTCAAACTGGCCCGCTGTGATCGGATTCATCACCGCTGGAAAAATCTATCTGTTCCACACCGAACACTCCGTGGTTGATCCTAGACCCCGTGGCGCGCCATCGGTCTGCCTTAATGCAGAAACTGGAGAGGTAATCTGGAGAATGGATGGTTTGCGACTTGGAACTCGCTGGGGCGGACAACCGATCATCGCAGACAACAAAATACTCGGGCTTGATACATACAGCAATCGCATATACGCCCTCGGGAAGGGACCAAGCGCCATGACAGTTGAAGCACCAATGGCTGCAATCACTTTAGGTTCCAGTCTGGTGATTCGTGGCACAGTGACTGATGTGTCGCCGGGCACTAAGAGCGATGAGTTGATGCTTCGTTTTCCGAATGGTGTTGCTGCTGTTGCCGACGAGTTCATGAGCGAGTGGATGCTGCACGTGTACAAGCAATTCCCAATGCCGACGAACGCCAGGGGCGTGCCAGTCACCATCGACGTGTTAGACGCTAACGGCAACTACCGCAACATAGGCACCGCAGTCAGCGACGCCAGCGGCTTCTACAGCCTCCAGTGGACACCCGACATCGAAGGCAAATACACCGTCATCGCCACCTTCCCAGGATCCAAAGCGTACTGGCCATCCTACGCTGAAACCGCGTTTGCAGTCGACCCCGCACCGCCCCAGCCAGCCGCACCCGAACCCGCACCGCCAAGCATAGCCGACCAGTACTTCCTACCCGCCGTAGCCGGCATAATCATAGCAATCATCGTGGTCGGCGCTGTGCTGGCACTGCTGATGCTCAAGAAACGGTCGTGAACGCCGTGTGCAACCTGCAAGCAACATCTTCCCCTTTTTCTAGCCCTGTTCAATCCGATATTAAAGAGAATGCAGGGGCTGATTGGGTTCTGGGTGAAGAATTGTTTTCCCTTTCACGGGAGTCATTCTTCTTTTTTCTCCTTTCAGTTTAAGCCGTCCAGAACCCCAGCAAACCCTG
>CAZQCX010000017.1:0-31559 GCA_964591705.1 uncultured Candidatus Bathyarchaeia archaeon
TGATCCTGCCTCGGGAGATTCGAGTGCCCTTGGAGTGAGATTGAGCAACAGCTTCTTCCCATTGATGCTCCCTTCAAGTGTAAGGATAGTCAATAAATATTTTTGCCAGTTTTTCTCAATACTTGGATTTTCCGATTTCGAAATCTCCTCTTCTTAGTATGAGACGTTTTTAAGAAAAGCCGGGCTTATGTCACGATCTTATCATTATCAGAAGCATTTTGGACTTTGAAATCGCCGACAAAGCATGAGGTTTGCCAGCGGGCATAAGTACCATTTCACCCGAACTCAGCCGAACGAGGTTGTCAGATATCCTAACGTCGGCTGTGCCCTCAGAAATGTACAAAAGCGCATCGTAAGGTGCAGTGTGTTCACTTAGTCCTTGTCCTTGGTCAAAAGCGAAGAGGGTTACTGTTCCCGCCTTCTTGTCAATTAAGGTGTAGCTGACAACTGCGCCTTTCTGATAATTGACGAGACTCGTCAAGGTTTTTGCTTTGCTAACATTGCTTTCCTTGCTCATTGTTTTCCTGCTCATTTCCCCACTCTTCTATTCTGTGTCTGCTAAGCCAGATTGCTTAATTTCGGGTTGCATTTGCTCTTATAGCATTTCTCTCGATATCCCATCGTTTGAAAACCTCTTCTGCAATTTGCGTTCTAAACCAGAAGATATCTTCTGGATGCTCGACATAGAGATAGATCATGTAGAAGCGGGCAAGCGCGTCAGAACGATTGAGCATTATTGCAGGTTTCTTTGGTAATGTGCGCCCAATTCTTTCGAAGACTTCGTTGAATATTGCCACCATCTTGCTGGTTGGGACCAAATGGTCGAATCCCATCTCAAATGGGTAGCAATGAAGGCTATAGTCCCTTTCGCCTTCAATTGTGTAGTTTGTGATATCTCTGTCAAGTATCTGAATGTTGCTTACTGAAACGATATTATTTCCGATTGTTAAGATTTTTGTGTAGTTTATTGTGATCTCCTGAACGACGCCTTCTATTGTACCCAAGCGAACGTAATCGCCAACTTTGAAAGGGCGGGCTGCGAGTAGGAAGAGACCTGCAACGAAGTTGCCGAGGGTTTTTTGTGAGGCGAATCCCAAAGCTGCTCCAGCTATTGCGGATATTGCGAGTATCCACTCAGATTGTAGACCGCCGACACGAGTTATGACGAGCACTGTGCCAACCAGCAGTAGAATGCGGAAGAAAAGGACCAAGTTGTTTGTATCGTCCGGGTTCAGCTTGACGCGGTTGGCAAATCGTGATAGGTACCGCGTTCCTATTCTCTCTATGGCTACAGCCGCGATTGCAATGATTACGACGCCTATTATTGTAGTGAAATTGACACCTAGCAAATCGCCTTCAGCCATTATGTTTTGCAACCAAACTGCAAATTGTGTTCTAGCGTCTATAACTCTTTCGAGAATTAAGCAGGTCCTATCGCTGAAAGCCTTATGAAATAGAGAAGTCTAAGAAGAGTAGTTTCAGGAAATACAGATGAAAACGACTGGTTTCAGAGTGGCAGCTATCTTGCTGGATCTGGATGGCACGGTGGTCGATTCTAGAAAAGCTTACTTTGAGGCTGCTAGGACTGCTTGCCAAGCCCTTGGACGGAAAGTGCCCGATCTAAAAACAGCTTTGGAAATCCCTAGGCGACTTGAGCAGCAACAACCATTGGGCAATATTGTAGGAACAAAGACGACGCAATTCTTGGATATTTACCTTAAGACCTTTTACAAGGTAACACTTGAAAAGACGCGGCCTTTCCCGAACATGGGGGAAACCCTCAGGGAATTGTCTTTAAAGACCAAGTTGGCTTTGATCACAATGCGTTTTGTTCCTCAAACAGAGGTAGCTACGGAATTGAAGCATTCTGGTTTAGCTGCGTATTTTTCTTGCTTTGTGACCGCATTGGACACGCCAACGCCAAAACCTTCGCCGGAGGCGCTGATCAAGGCAGCTGAGTTGTTAGACGCTGAGCCCCGTGACTGTATCGTTGTAGGTGACTCAGTTGTCGACGTGAGGGCGGGTAGGGCGGCAGGCATCAAGACCGTTAGCGTTTTGTCGGGCTTATTTTCTCGCAGAGAGTTAGCACGTGAAGAGCCAAATCTTGTTTTGAAAAACCTTGCGGATCTAGTGCGCTACGTTGAGGCTAGGTAGTTGCCATATTTCAAGAACCGTAATATTGCCAAAAACCGCCTAAACCGCTTATATTGGGATGCAAAAACAAACTTTAATTAAAACCTCCAATCAAGATAACAATGGAGAGCGGCTTCAGAGCGGATACTAGAATGAACTGTGTCGAAGTGATGGTAGGGGAGAAACTTAGAGAGCTAGACTCAGCCCTAGATATTCTAGGATCAGATCGCAAGGTCTTGCAGGTTGCATGCGAAGACTTCCTAAATTATCTGAAGTTCCATTGGGGGTTCACAGGCAAAGAAGCAAGCCAGTGTGAGGTTGTCGAGAAGCTGGAAGCTTTCATGAGAGAAAACCGTGAAGAGCTTGAACATTTTATAGCTGTTTGGATCAATATTTGGTTTAAGAAATGGAAAGAACGCGTGAAACTGCTGATTGGCAATGAGTCAGCGAACAAGTGGAGCAAGGTTTCAAAAACACTCAGCAATGCGGAACCAATGTGGAGGAAACTTGAGCGAAAGCAAGAAATGAGAGAAATCGTCGTGGCCACGCTGATCAAGAATGGGGAAATATGCGGAACCGAAATTCTTTCTGAGAATCTCTTGAAAATGGAGCTTGGCGAGAAACGCCTCCAAACTCTCAGTGAGAAAGAGCGAATATTTGCGGCTGTTAATAATGCTCTACGAAAAGGCAGGGACATGGCTCAAAGCAGAGGGCCGCTCATTTTCGTGAAGATAGACAAGGGTTATTACGATCCAAGCTAGCTATTAAAGATAGATCTACAAGGTTTCCGTTTTTGGTTTATTCATATTGAATACTGGCGGTGCCTCAGAACAGACCTAGTGGTTGCCGATCTAACAGTTAGAATTCTCTAAACTATTCTTTGCCTTTGAAGCGTTTTGGTTTGCCAACTATACTGCCGGATGGTTGCTATCTCCCCATAACCGCAAGCAGCGCACCGTTTATTGCGAACATGGTAAGCGCGCCTGCCACATCGCCTGCACCTTATGTGGACAACTTTGCCAGTGCGTTTTCCCATCGATGGTGTGCCTTTGCCCACTGAGTGTCACCTGGGCGGTGGTGAGATTAAGACTACGTTGTCACCGCGAACAATTATTGGCCCGAGTTTCCGCATGTTTTCGGTGTTTGTAGTATCTTCTGTTTCTTCTAGAACCAGATTCAAGTGCTGATCAAAACCTTTCAAGCGGCCCCTTAGACTCTTTCCGCCTTTGAGTCTGACCAGTACAATCTTGTTTAGGTTCTGCTCGAGGATTTCAGTCGTCATCTCGCTCATTTTTTGTACCTTCAGTGTATCTTGGTCATCTATACTTTGACCTTTCACATTTAAACCTTTGGCAGAAGGTTGGTGAATCCTTTGAATATTGAGGTCCCCCCATTCAGCCTCGGTTACAAGTCTTTTCCTGATTTTTAAGCACCATAGAACAGATAACCCATGCAAATGAAGCTTAGCATAAAGCATCGCGGGAACTCTGCTGACTGTACAAAGACTTGAAACCATTGAGAACAGTTTGAATGCCACAGAGGGATTAATAAACCGCTTCGGAGTTTGGTTTGCTCCCAGCTGGTTTTCCTCAAGTTTACTGAGGTTTGAAGTCGATGCTGAGAGCGTTGGTTGTTTACGGAACGCGGTGGGGAGGCACTACGGATGTTGCCTTAAAAATCGGTGAATCACTGAAGGCAGCAGGATTCACAGTAGATGTCTCTGAAGCCGGATGCAAACCGCTTGATATTTCCAAGTATAGCCTTGTTGTTGTGGGAAGCGGAATCCGGGCAGATCATTGGACAAAAACAACTCTTAGGTTTCTTGAGAAAAATGCTGACGCCCTCAGAGACAGGAAAACGGCTTTGTTTGTCAGTTGCCAGATGGCCGATCGCGAAGAAGAGGCGCGACATAAGGCTCAGAAAAAGTATTTGTTCGACGTCGCAGCAAAATATGGTTTGAGCCCAATTGCGTTCGGACTTTTCGGCGGAGTTGTCAATTTCAAGAAGAGCCACGGCATAGTCGTTGATATCATAGTCAGAGTTAACAGGAAGAAACTTCTCGCCAGGGGTCTTGACATTCGCAAGGTCTATGATACAAGAGATTGGGGGCGCATCCGAGCTTGGGCAAGCGAAGTTGGCAAGGCTGTTTTAGAAGGCTGCGAGAAAGGAAGCTGAGTTGGATATAGAAAAAGGTTTTAATGCCCATCGCTACATGATTAGTCTGAGGAATAATTATGCCAACAGCCTTCGTGCTAATCAACACGGAAATAGGTTCTGAATCAGATGTCTTGAAGGAATTGAAGAAAGTTGAGGGAGTGGACGACTCTTTTGCCGTGTACGGAGTTTACGATATTGTAGCTAGAGTCAAAGCTGACACAATGGATAAGCTCAAGGAAATCGTAACTTGGCGAGTCCGTCGACTAGATAAGGTACGGTCTACGCTGACGATGATCGTTGTTGAAGAGAAGTAGTGGCTTCAATCGTCCCTTTCTTTGTTACGGCGTCAGAGTCTTCCCTATTTTCTAATTGCGATGCAAGACGTCTCATTCTTTAGACTGAATTTCAAGAAAGTCTCGCGGAATGTTGCAACCTGCAGGTCAGATTTCGTGATGAACGGTAGGTGGAACGGTTCGAATGCGATAAGGGAGAAGAGCTCAGCGATTGTCCCATGAGCCTAAATAATGGCTTCGCAGAAAACGCAGTTCTCAACATGTTGATTAGATGTTTTGAAGTTTAATGGAGGAGTTGAAGCAGCGAAAGTGCCTTTTCTTAATCCCTCAGGTAGGCATCCCATCAGCTTTGACATCCGGGTTTCCTGCTACCCAGCAAGGGGCTAAATAGGCTGACCGCGGGAAACTTGCAGGCTAGACAAATGCTTTTTAGCCGCGCAGATTATTGTGCGGTCACAGGATAAATACAATGCCCCGACTTAGGTTGCATATAGGCATTGATGATACAGACTCAACTCTAGCTGGATGCACCACATACATTGCCGCTGTTCTTGTTGAAAAACTAGAGCAAGTTGGAGCAGTTTTTCTTGACTTCCCGTTTTTGGTGAGGCTGAACCCCAATGTTCCATGGAAGACGCGAGGAAACGGGGCGCTAAGCCTTCGAGTTGAGTGTGAAGAGGAACTGATAGACAAAGTCAAAGAAGTCGTTCTGACTGCCGTGAAAGATATGTCTGATTTGACCACAAAAGGCACCGATCCTGGAATAGTCTTCCTATGTAGATCAGAGATTCCAAGACAGATTGAGTTCTTCGCTGAGAAGACTGTGACAGATGTTGTTACTCTGAAAGAGGCAAAGGCGCTTATCTCAAAATATGGTGCAGAATCGTTTAGCTTCAACACTGGCAGAGGTATAATAGGAGCGTTGGCAGCGGCGGGCAAAGCATTCAGGAACGATTATACTTACGAATTGATTGCTTATCGGGCTCGAGAGAACCTCGGAAGAAAAAGGCAGCTGGATATCTCCTCGATTTTCGAGATGGATCGTTTGACTAAACCTTTCACGTTTAACAATGTAGATTTGGAGAAACGCAGAGTAATTATTACTCCGCGGGGGCCAGATCCAATTCTTTTCGGCGTCAGAGGTGAATCTCCGGAAATCGTTAAGAAAGCTTTTGGGCTTGTCAAACCGCTTGAACCGGTGGAGAGATGGGTGATTTTTCGGACGAACCAAGGTACGGATGCACATTTGGTTCAGGCTGCGAATTTGAGCAAGCTCAAGCCCTACCGCTCTGTCGCGGTCAAAGCTACGGTTTGTCGGGGTCCAAAAGTCGTGCCGTTGCGGCATGTGATTTTTTCTGTTAAAGACAACAGCAAGGAGGTTGATTGTGCTGCCTATGAGCCGACTGGCAGTCTTCGCAAGGTGTCTTCTAAATTGATTGTTGGGGATATTGTGGAAGTTTGTGGGGCTGTGCGCAGACGCTCAAGCAGAGAAGTCGTGACCGTGAATCTTGAGAAGATTAGAGTCTTGTTCTTGGCGCCTAAGTCGAAACTCGTGAATCCTGTTTGTTCAAAGTGCAACAAAAGGTTAGAATCCATGGGTAGGGGGAAAGGTTTTAGGTGCAAGAATTGTGGAGCAAAGTCCCGGCAAGCGAAAAAGGTTGAGGTTGTCGAACGCCGAAAGTTGAAGACGGGATTATACGCTGCTTCGATTAGATCTCAAAGGCATTTGACAAAGCCTCTTAGCCGTTATGGTTTAGAGAAGAAAGGGTTGGAGACCGACCCAATGATCAGCGGATGGCACAGTTAGCTTCACAGGGCTGAGCTTTATCTGGATGACAGAAGCCCAGCAAAGCCCGTTATAAAGGCATTAGTTATGGGATATGTTATATAGCCAATCATGATAACATCTGTTGGAAAATGGGAAGTCAGATGAGCAAAGCAGAACCGATAATCAAGATTCAGAACATAGTGGCATCAGTATCTTTGAATCAGAAGATTGACCTCCAGAAAATCGTGGAGAGGTTCCCGCAAACCGAGTATAACCCAAGTGTCTTTCCTGGACTTGTTTTTCGGCTGAAAAAGCCCAAGACTGCCACGCTCATTTTTGGCACTGGAAAGATGGTGTGCACAGGCGCCAAATCCGAAAAGGAATCTCGAAGTGCCGTGGAAAAGGTAGTCAAAGAGCTGAGAGGGCAGGGCATACCGATAACGGAGAAGCCTATTGTCAACATTCAGAATATTGTGGCTTCTGCAGAGCTCGGAGGCGAGATTGACTTAGAGAGTCTTGTGTATAAGCTCAGCAGGGTCATGTATGAACCAGAGCAGTTTCCAGGTGCAGTTTTCAGGATGGATGAGCCCCAAGTGGTCTTTCTGATCTTTTCAGCTGGAAAGCTCGTGTGTGTTGGAGCCAAGAAGGAAGAGCAAGTTTATCAAGCTGTTGAAAAGATTCAAAGGCTTCTTGAAGAAAAGAGCCTCATCTATTATCCTTAGCCTTCCCTCTTTGGATTCTACAGGTGGTTTAGCTTTTTCCATCGTTATCCAGCATCGCGAAGTCTATGAAACTGGCACGCTTTGTTCTTTTAGCAGTTACTATTGTGATTAAACGATCAGGCTTCCCAATGAAATGGCTATTAGTAAGCGGACTATCAAGACAATGACAGAACACAAATGCTGTCAAACACCTCCCTTTGCACAGCGTGCAAACGCAGAAAGGCTTTCTTCTTCAGACCATATTCTGGGCAGAAGTTGTGCAGGAGATGTTTTGTTGAGTCAATTGAAACAAAAACTAGGGCGACTATCGCCAAATACAGAATGTTCAGCTTCAACGACAAAGTGGCAGTAGCGGTTTCTGGCGGGAAAGATAGCCTCAGCATGCTAAGTGTTTTAGCAAAGATACAAGAATCAAAGCACCTGAGATCGCTTGTTGCAGTGATGGTTGATGAGGGAATCCAAGGATACAGGGATGAAGCTTTGAGAATCGGCGCAGAAAACTGTGAAAAGTTGGGCATCGAGCGCTGTATTGTTTCGTTTAAGGAGCTTTTCGGGTTAACCTTGGATGAGGTTGTTGAGCAAAAGAAGAGTAAGACTTGCAGCAAGCTCACCGCCTGCGCTTATTGTGGTGTGTTAAGGCGCAGAGCGCTCAACGAGGGGGCTCTTAGGGTTGGAGCCACAAAAATCGCTACGGCACACACGTTGGATGATGAGACCCAGACGATGTTGATGAATATTTTTCGGGGAGACCTTGCTCGGTTGGCGAAAGAAAAACCTGTAACTGACCATGTCCATCAGAGGTTTGTGCAGAAGGTTAAACCTTTTTGTATGATCCCTGAAAGGGAAACTGCGTTATACGCTCATATCAAGAATATACCGTTTCAGGTAACTCCTTGCCCCTATGCTTCGGAGGCATTGAGGAATGACATTCGAGGTATGTTAAATCTCGCGGAGGACAAGCATCCTGGGACAAAATTTTCATTGTTCAGTTCGGTTGAGCGGTTGCAGCTTGCGCTGGAAAAGGCTGTTGAAAAAAAGGATTTCAAGGAGTGCGTTGAATGTGGTGAGCCGGCTTCAGCTGATCGTTGTAAAGTTTGTGAAATGCTGAGCGAGTTTCCATGAGAGTATTATTTCTCGTCTTCAGTTCTTTTTTTCGTTTTCAATTCGCGAAGCATTTTGGAGGCAGTGAATGCGTCTTCCGCGGTGGCAAGCCGCCTTGTTCTTCCAGCGTCTATTCTTGAGCCGCAGTAGGGGCAGGTCTTTGTTCTTTGATGGTGTGCCACCAAGAGCAAACCTTGGCAACTGTGGCATGAGATAATGTGCGTCCTGCCCAATTTCTTATTGCTCCGAAAGCCTTTTCCACAAACGACTAGATAACATTTCAGGCTAAAGGGACTGAAATGAGCGGTGAGGAAAAAGCAAAATCCCAGCTAGTTGGTCTAGCATTGCAATATTTCAAGAAAGAAAGCTACAAACTGAAGCAGGAGAATGTAACGCTTGAGGGGTTCAGCGGCATCCCACGTCGATTTGACTTAATTGTCCAGAAGGCGCGGGCTGAACAAGGGGTTTGGATTCGTGACTGGAACAGAACAATAGGTGTCAATGTTATCATTGGGTTGGATACAGCTTCTGACGATGTTGGTTTATCCAACCCCATAATGATCGGTGAAAAATTCAGTGATCATGCAAAGTCATATTCGAACAGGCGCAAAATTACTCTCTTGACCCGGCAGAAAATCATGGGCAGTCTCAGATAAGGGATGTCAGATTCGCAGGTATTCTTCTAGAATGCCTTTTGCTTCGAGCATCCCGAGCCAGTCAACGCACCCTTTTCTGCACTTTTTCCTGTTCCGCAAAATCGCAAGAATGTGCTTGACAACCTTTTTGGCTGTTTGCCCTGTAATGTCCAGTTCGCAGACTTTGTTTTCCTGTTGAGTTGCCAATGCTTCGACGAGGGAGGAATCCAGAATTTCGCAGGCAAGATTTTCCCAAAGTTTTGCTTCAGAGAAGCCTCTTTCTTCCATTAGCCGTTTCAGCTCTACAGGGTTTCTCCGAAGAACAAAGACCTTAGCTACCGCAGTTTTTGGCGCGACCGTCGGTGCATAGTGCCCATCAATGACGGTTGTGGATTTCCCAGTTGTCTCTATGATCTCCCTGAGCTTCTTTCGCATCTTGGTTTCGTTGATCATCATTGTTTTTCTTTTGTTATCCTGCCCCAGTATCAGCTTTTCTTTTTCGGCTAGTTCCGTCAGGTTTACATATGATGCATTAAGAACGGCAGCGAGCTGCCTTGAGATTGTTGTCTTTCCCACACATGGGACCCCGGTCACGAGGATTGCCTGTTTGGCTATTACTGCCATTTTTTCCACTTAGGTATGGTGGGTTAGAGTAATTCTTATTGGTTGCGGCTGAACATTTCTTAGTGGCTGGTGAGTTGGCGTGTGGCTTTCGGACCCTCAAGAGTTTGGGGTCTGAGGAAACTCCGCCCACGCGTAGAATTGCACCCTACTAATTTGGGGGAAGGCGAGAGCCTTGGCTACGGAGCAGAAACGAAACGTCCACCTAGCAAGTGCCGATGACACACCACAAAGTGTCGATGAATGCTTGGTGGGAGCGGTGAAACGGCCGTCCTGCAAGTGGAAAGGGCAAACAGACGCTAATGAAGAATCTACCTGAAAGCGCGGGTAGCCCGATTAGCCGAATGCCACAATTGAACAAAAGGCGGGTTACGTCCAACACACCAGCTTTTTCTACAATGCGCCCCTTTAGCCAAATAATTCCTCAAGTGGACCCACATTCCTCTTGATTCAAGCGACCCGTTGCAAGAGACCAGCGTTTTAACACTCTCAAGCCGAAGTTCGAATAAAAAGTAACGAGAGGTAGAAAGGGAATTCTAGCAAGACTTAAATTAGGAACGGGGAAAAGTCGGAGCCTGTACGCTAGCAAGTGTACTATGAAAAAAGGAGAAGAAAAAATGCAAAAGACAATCAAACCTGTATTAATCGCTATGATTCTGATGCTGACTGCTGCTATTCCTTCTACTTCACAGCCTATTATCTCAGCAGAGGCGCAGCTTGCACCAGTACAGCCTACCGTTGAAATACCAAGTGGAATAACGCCCAACAGAACTTACCCTACTCTTGCCCGCCTAAGCTTCCGACCTAACCCGATTGGAGTGGGGCAACCTTTACTGATTAACATGTGGATGCAATTCGAGACTTTTGATCGGCATATGCGCTACGTCAACTCTTTCAAATTGACCATAACGCAGCCTGACGGAAAAACAGAGACCTTCATAATGAGTTCTTATCCTTCAGATGCAACAATGTGGAGGGAATATATCCCCACCCAAACCGGAAGGTACACCCTCAAATTTGACTTCTTGGGGAACTATTTCCCTGCAGGAAGATACCTTGAAGGCAACATCATTACTGCGGCCTCTGGAGGTACATTGCTCACTGCATCTCAATACCATATGCCTTCATCAGACGGCCCTTACAACCTTACAGTACAAGAAATGCCTGTAGCTTCTTATCCAGAGTCACCACTGCCAACCGACTACTGGACACGACCAGTACACCCACACAACAGAGAATGGTGGCGTATCGCAGGTAACTACCCAGCGATTGGCGTCTATGGCGGCGAAGATCCTGATTGGCCGGCGAATACGAACAAGTATGCGCTACCTCAATATGGCTATGTTCCGTATGCTCGCGCCCCCACCTCGTCACATATAGTCTTGAAGAAACAATACTCATTAGGAGGCATTGTGGGCGGAAGCATTGGACCTCTGGCATTGCTCCACAACCCTGGCTTAAGTGGTATTGGCGGAGGCGATTCCGTCGATGGCGCACCTCAAATGGTCTATGCTGGCAGAGGTTACTGGTCAGTTTCAAAACCCTTCAATGGAGTGACAGCCAACGTCTGGCAGTGCTATGACATACGAACTGGAGAAGTGTTCTGGGAACGAACAGATCCACCACTTGCACAGAGACCGACCTTCATCATGTACGCTCCACCTTCTGGTCCTGTTGAAGGCTCACAGCCCTATGAAGTTCGACCCCTGCTTGGGTACATAGGCGGGGGACGCCTAATAAAATACAACCCTATGAACGGCGACATAGTTGGCAACAATTCAATTTCACCATTGACGACAGGCACCTTCTATAAAGACCCCTATGTGTTATCTATACAAGATCTTGGTGCCGCTGCAGGTGCGGATCGCTACCGTTTAATTGAGTGGTCCACGCTTGGCACTTCCGATAGCATCACTGCAAGGGTAGTGCGCAATATTACTTGGGCATGGAGCGCGCTGCCTACAACACTTGATTTTCAAGCAGGCATAGCTGTTCGCGCTGAAACCGCAAGAATTAGGTCCTACAGCCTAGAAACAGGGAGCCTTCTTGCTGACATCAACACAACCATAGGTTACGGTACCTTCGCTTGTCCTCCATTGGCTGACCATGGAAAGTTTGCGAGACGCTACAATGACGGGTATTGGCACTGCTGGGACATGAGAACGGGCCAGAAGCTGTGGGTTAGCGAGGCATCCAGCTGGCCTTGGGCAACCTTCGGAACATACGGTTCAACATCTTACGCTGGCATGATATTATCAAATCAATACGACGCTGTAGCTGCTATCAATTGGACAAATGGAAAAGTCGTTTGGACGTATGCTTACGAAACATATCCCTACGAGAGTCCCTATACGGGACCAGAAGGCAAGACCGTTAATGCCTGGCACTCTTGCAGCATCATTGCAGACGGAATCTACTTCACGATGAATTCCGAGCATTCACCGAGCCAACCATTAAACCGTGACTGGAAAATGCATGCCATCAACATTACCACTGGTAAATGCATTTGGAGGATACTATCTTGTCAGTCAGGGCTTGGATCAGGTTCACGGGCATTTCAAGGTGCAATAGCAGATGGATATCTCCTGTACTCTGACGCATACACGGGATACATGTACGCTGTAGGGAAAGGAAAAAGCCAGACAACGGTCACAGCCCCTCAAACGAACATCCAAGTGGGGCAACTCTTCACTATAACTGGTACGATTCTTGACATGTCACCTGCGCAACCTGGCACCCCTGCGATTTCAGATGCAGACATGGATGCGTGGATGGAATATCTGCACATGCAAATGCCAAAGCCTGCCAATGCAAAAGGTGTCACGGTGCATTTGGCAGTTTTTGATCCCAACGGCAACAGGTTCGACATTGGCAAAGCCACAAGTGATAGCAACGGCGTATTCGGATTTTCCTGGGCACCTGAAGTTCCAGGGCTGTACCAGGTTATCGCCACGTTTGCGGGGTCTGAATCCTACGGCAGCTCTTCGGCGTCAACCTACTTCACCGCGGTCGAGGCGCCTCCAGCGCCAGCTGAACCAGAACCAGAACCGCCATCGATGACTGACACGTACTTCGTACCCGCTGTGGTCAGCATCATAGCTGCAGTCGTTATTGTTGGCATAACAGTCATTTTGATTCTTAGAAGGCGACCGTGAATAAATAAACTAGGAACCTCTTTCCCCCTTTTTTACTATGCGACATGAAACAGATAGAACACAGATCAGGCGCAGCTGCCTCCTCGTTAAACGCTCATGCTGTCCTTTCAATTACCAAACGCAAAAACCAGAAAACAACTGGATACTAGATTTACGCCCTCTCGTGCGTCAACTACTTTGCTGTTCGGATTGCGCATTGCCTTTTAGGTAGGTGTCGAAGTAGGTCAGTGAAACTGCTTCTTCCCTTCTGCCAATATTCAATGTTGCCTCTCTGTTCAAAACCAAAGACGCTTAACAAAACACAGGGCGTAACTCGCTTCAGCCCTCTTTGAGAATATGGCAAGTTGGGTAGCTACTAATGGCCACATACAACGGCACAACGAGGCAAGATGTTGCATTTGGCACAAAGAAACTCCGAAACCCTCATTCCGGCAAATCTTAGAAAGGTGGAAGAGCAGTAACCGAAACAAGCGACCCAGAAAATGAGAAAAACGTATTCATTCTTCCGCTTTTCTTCATTAGCACTTTCGCCACCCACGCTGCGTCTTCAGGCTCCATCATTGTTGGCGTGAAAGAGGTAGACTGGATCGAATACCAAGTCACATATGTGGGGAACCCGCCGAGCGGAGGCGGCATTACCTGGGCAAAAATGGAAATACTGAAGGTGAAAGGATCAAAAATAACCATTAAGATCACGTCCCAGTTCCCTGATCAGAGACAAGAGGATCAAACTACAGCCCTGAATCTCGAAACAGGCCACCTCATCGATGCTTTCATTATCCCGGCAAACTTGGAAGCTGGGGACGTGTTTCTTGACGAGAACAAAGGGAATGTTACAATAATCGGATTACAGCGGAAGAATATCGCATGATCTGAACGAACACTAGTTTATGCGGCTAACCCAGAAACAATAACCTGCTGGGACAGGCTAACAGGAGTAGCGGTGGAAGGGAACACAACACTCGAAGTTTTCACGATAATCACCAAAGCAGAAAAGACAAACCTGTGGAAACCTGCAACAGCAGATCCAAACATGCTATTGACCTACGTTCTTCCAGCAGCTGCGTTTGTTGTTTTTCTAGGGGTGGTTGCACTGCTTTTGCACCGAAAAAGAAAACAAGCGAATGGTTTACTAATTGGAAACACAATTCCAAAGAAAACAAATAGCATACTGAGGACGCCAACTTGGCTGATAGACTGACACCTTATGGGAAAAAACTTCTGAGCCTAGCAATGATTTTCAACTCACTACTAAGCATTGTCTATGCAATCGGCCTATTGACGGGCTATTACACACATAATTGGGAACTGTATCCGCCCTACTTAGTCAGCGGAGAATTGTTCTGGGGGCTAATGGCAGTGTCAATAATCAATCTTTTCCCTTCAGCGAACATTGGGCAAGTCAAAACTGGAAGACTCTGGTTTCACCACTATGTCTATGGATGCGTCGTGTCAACAATCGCCATCATTCTCACAGCTGTTTTTTCCCCCATCCACGTTCTCAACCTCTTCACTATGAACACAACTAACATCTCGGTGAACATAGGACGGTTCTTTGTCCTAGGCGGACTGACGCTTATAGTGGATGACCTTCCTGACGTCTCAAGCATGTTTAGGCGGGGTTTAGGCTTTCTTAAGCTCAAAGCTTATCAAGGCAGACGACTGATGCATGTGATTCAATACGCAGTGAGCATTTTCTGCATTTACTTGCTCTCGGCTGTTGTTTTTTCTATGGTGAACAATCCTGCTGAGGCAACACTCGCCAACTTGATATTTTCAGCAAACCTATTCGTTGCTTCAATGATTTCGCTCGGGATAGTCAAGCAGAAAACGTGGCTGAAAAAAACAGTTTCCGAATTCATTCAATAAGCTCCGTTCTTGCCTAAATCACGATCATGTCTGCAAAAAAACCTTGTCAACATTTTTGCTTGCTCAAAAAGCAACATTCAATCTCAAGCCCGTTAACAAACCCAACAGAGTCTAATGGAGAACCGCGGTGTCGCACTTCAACACGCGTTCAAACACCTCAAAAACAGTATCAACGAAAGCTATATGCACAAAGCAAAAGAATTGTTCACTTTAGAACAGCTTTCAGGATGGTGACAGATTGCCCCCGAAGAAAATGCACAGACGTGGCTACCCAGTAGCGATCCTTATTGGATTTGACTCCAACATGATAACTTTGTGGAACATATTCAGCAAAGCAATCAAGCCTCTAAGCACACTTCAAATCGAAAGTGGCGAAAGAAACTCAAAAACCACTTATAACCTAAACGAACAGATTATCAACGCCTTGAGACCTACCTTCAGCGAAGGTGTCAGAAGCCTAATTTTAGTCTCCCCGCCTAGAACAACTTTTGCCAAAGACCTTAGAGATCATGTAGGAAAACATCACTCATGGCTTCTCAACGGATCAGCCAAAATAGCATTCGCCGAACTCCCTGGTTCCGCAAACTCGCTGGCTCGAGTAACTGAACTCGTTAGAAACACTACCTTCCAAAAGGTTATCCGAGAAACAATGACTGAGGAAACAACAAACTTGCTCGAACTGTTAGAAACAAGGCTGAGCATTTCTAGCCCAAAAGAAACCGTTTTCTATTCCATCAAAGAAGCTGAAAACATAATTCTACGTACAAGAGACAGGACTGAAGCTGATTATTTATTGCTTACTGACAAATACCTAGCAGACCACCGCGAAAGAGGAAGGCTCAATAGGCTGCTTCAAATAGCCAGTAATAAGAAAGTCAAGACGCGAATAATCAACACGGAATCTCCAGCAGGCAAACGGCTAAGCCAGCTCGGGGGCTTCGTGTGCCTCAAAAAGACACTGGAGAACTAAAGCTCCATCCCAGCTTCCACCAATTGTTTCATGCTAACCTCCCCTACATGCAAAGCTGTCGCCAAAAGCACGCCATCAACTCCCACTATTCTCAGTTCTAGGAGTTCCTCAAGACATCGGACCCCGCCGCCAACAAAAACTTCCAAATCAAAATCTCTAAGTAGCCTCTTAAGGAGAGACACATTTACCCCCTGCCCACTTCCCACTCTCGCCAAATCCAGCACAATCGTTTGCCTCAACCCCATATCACAAAAACTTTTCAAGAGAGCCAAAGGCTCGAGCGTTTTACCCCCCACGTACCTGCTCAACAAACGCCCATCATATAGATCAAGGCTGAGCAAAACCCGCTCAGCGCCCAAAGAACGGATAACTTCTCCAACAAAAGCGTTTCTGGAAAGCGTCTCAGTTCCAATAATAACTTTGGAGACCCCGATCTTAACCAATTCCTCTGCCCTTGTAAGATCCGCAACACCAGCATCGACCATCAACTCAATGTCGCATTCGTCTGCAATCTGCTTAATTACGGAGAAGCCGAGACTCTTGCCAGAGATTGTGTCAAGATCCGCAATATACAACCTTGTGAAACCAAGCTTCTCGAAGGCACAAGCAACTTCCGAAGGGCTAAAAGAGGCACAAAGCACGCTCCTTAACGGTTTGTATTCTCTTCGCAAACCTCTCACAGCATGAACCGCCACACCATCCAGAACATCCAGAACAGGAATTACCTTCAACACTGCCCCCTGCTTGCACTTAACCGATGTGCCCTAAAAGCGTATCCGAAAAATCGGTGCGTTAGCAAAACATTTAAACGCAAAATAGTTCGCATCAATATGAGCCAGAAATGAAACTGCTGATAAGCCCAATAGATGAAGAAGAAGCAACCGAAGCCATCGAAGGGGGGGCCAACATAATAGACGTGAAAAATCCCAGAGAAGGTGCCCTAGGAGCCAATTTTCCATGGATAATAAGACGCATCAGAGCAATCACGCCTCCGACCGTAGAACTCAGTTGCACACTCGGCGACATATCAAATCATCCTGGCGCATCAGCTTTGGCAGCATTGGGCGCAGCAACAACAGGCGTAAACTACATCAAAGCTGGACTACAGGGAATCAAGACCAAAGACGAAGCTGTCTACGTCATGCAGAAAATCGCTCAAGCCATAAGAGACTACGACCCACGCATTAAGGCAGTTGTGGTTGGATATGCAGACTCAAACAGGGCAAACTCTGTCGATCCCTTGGCAGTTCCAGCAATAGCCAATGAGGCAAAACTTGATGTGGCCATGATAGACACAGCGGTCAAAGATGGAAAAAACATCTTCAGCTGGCTGACTAAAAGCCAACTTTCTAATTTCATCGAGACATCCCACAGTCACGGTCTTACTGCTGCACTGGCAGGTGGACTCAGGAAAGAAGACCTGCCGAAGATTTGCGCTCTGAATGCAGACATCGTTGGACTCCGAGGGGCAGCATGCACAAACAACGATCGAATCAACGGCCGACTCAGAAAGGAATCCGTGCTTGAACTCGCAAACGTGTTGAGAAAACTCAAGAATAAACTCGACAACTCAGCAATCGCAAGCCGTGATATTCAAGCATCAACAAAAGCATTTAAGCCCCAGGCTCTCTCTCGATTCGGATAGGAAAACCTTTGAGAGTTCTGGTCTATGAACACAGCTCAGGTGGAGGACTAGCCGAGAAACCACTCCCACCTAGCATTCTGTCCGAGGGATTCGGAATGCTGAGAACGCTCGTAGCCGATCTGCAGGCAAGTGGGCACTCGGTCACAACGCTTCTCGACTCCCGAATCAGCGTATTCAAGCCGCCTCTCGAGGCAGATCACGTAATACCTGTTTCTTATTCAGGCCAGACCCCCAAAATCATGAAGGAGAAAGCTCGATCTGTCGATGCATCCTGTATAATAGCTCCAGAATCCAATGGGACGCTTGAATCAATGGTCGCGAATCTGCAAGTGGAACAGGTGCCATCGATAAACTGTCTTTCCAGCGCAATCACCAAAGTCACTAACAAGCATTCTCTGCTAGAACACGCAAGGAGGATGGGAATGTCTACTCCTAGAAGTCTAGTCTTCAAGGTCTGCGCCAACAAACTGGAAACGACCAAAGATGTTGTTCAGGAAATGGGTTTCCCCATCATTTTGAAGCCAATAGTTGACGCAGGGATGGCGGGCTTAAGCTTGGCAAACAACGAAGTAGAAGTAGAGGCTGCAATTGAAAGAATCATTCAGCAATCAGCAACCGACCGATTCATAGCCCAAGAATACGTAGAGGGTATTCCTGCAAGCGTCAGTCTAGTCACAACAGGAGAAAGAGCAGCGGTATTGAGCCTTAACAAGCAGAATGTAACGCTTTCCTCAGCCTATTCTTTCTCAAAGTATGAGGGAGGCGAAGTGCCGCTTGAAACTAATCTTAAACACGAAACCATAAGCACAGCTAGACGTCTCATAGAGTCGCTGAAGGGGCTTAGAGGTTATGTAGGCGTTGATTTTGTACTGACGAAAGAGACACCTGTTGTCATCGAAGTGAACCCGAGGCTAACAACATCCTACATCGGACTCCGAAAAACCGTGTCATTTAATCCTGCTGAAGCAATACTAAATGCCGCGCTCTATGACAAACTTCCAAGCGAAAAGCCCAACAGTGGCTATGCCTGCTTCGCCAAAGTTCAGATGCCTAGTCTAGCGGCTAACAAACTTCATGAAACATACAATATGGAATTCGTTGTTTCTCCCCCTTTCCCAATCTCCAGTGAACCAATGGTTTCTGCTCTCGTTGCGTCCATTGGCACAACACTTCAAGAGGCAGCCACGCATCTTGAAAAAGCAAAAAGGAAACTGTTCAAAATCGGCTTGTCAGGAGGCACACAAGGCTGACAAGGGTTGTAGGCTTTGACATTGGCGGAGCTAACACAAAAGCTGCGTTTCTGCACACAGAAAAACGCCACATTGTTGATCTAAAAACTGCAAGTAGGTACTTCCCAGTTTGGAAAGAGACCAAGAGAATATCCACCGTGCTCTCTGACCTTAAAAGCGAAGTTGGCGAACACGCTGCAATAGACAGCGTTGGCATCACAATGACGGCTGAACTCGCCGATTCGTACAGAACTAAAAGAGAAGGCGTCAACAAAATCCTGACTGGAGTTGAAAAAGCGTTCCATAGGACTGAAGTACTGATTCTCACAGTGGACGGACGGCTAGTGACGATGGACAAGGCACGACAGGAACCTCTCCAAGTGGCAGCGGCAAACTGGACTGCAACAGGCTGGATGGTTTCTCAGCTGATAAAAGATTGCATAGTACTAGATACCGGAAGCACAACCACAAGCATAATACCAATCGCCAGAGGGGAAACTGTGGCTCAAGGGAAAACCGATTTGGAAAAGCTCACGAATGGGGAACTCGTTTACACAGGAAGCCTGAGGACGAATGTTGCCGCCATAGTACACTCGATTCCGATCAGAAACCACATGGCTAGAGTGGCTTCAGAGCTTTTTGCTCAGTCAGGCGACGTGCACTTACTCCTTGGCAATATAGGCAAAGAGGATTACACTGTTGAAACGGCTAATGGCAGAGGAAAAACAAGAGAAGAAGCCATGGCTAGGCTTGCAAGAGTGCTCTGTGCTGACACGGAGACATTGAATGAAAGAGAAATCCTGCAAATCGCAAAATATGTATGTGAAAAACAAGTCGAACAAGTGGCGACTGGTCTAAGCCAAGTTTATAACCGAACCAAGAAACTTTGGCGCAAGAAACCCATTGTAGTTGTTACGGGCTTAGGCAGAAATTTTCTTGCTAGAAAAGCGGCAGAAAAACTAAGCTTCAGCGAAGTTAAAGATCTTGAAGATTTAACAAAGCATGATATATCCAAGGTCTCAACCGCAGTAGCCACCAGTTTACTAGTTGCAAGCAAGGTGGAAGGAGGAAGTATTGCATGGACGCTGTAATCAAGGTAGGCGGCAGCCTCGCTGAAGCGCCAGAAATCCTGAGAACTGCTTGCAAAACGCTTGGACACCTTGGCGTGAAATATCAAATACTTGTAGTTCCAGGCGGTGGCGAGTTTGCAGATGTAGTCAGGGACATAGACAGGAGATACTCGTTGAACGCATTTACGTCACACAAAATGGCAGTACTGGGCATGGACCAGTACGGATTTCTTCTTTCGGAACTGATACCGAATTCGCGAAAAACTAATACTCTTGAGGAAGCGCAAGAAATCGTTCAATCAAACAGAACCGCCATTCTCCTGCCTTTTCATTTGATGGCGGAGGACCATTCTTTGGAAGCTTCATGGAATGTGACTTCAGATTCCATTGCAGCACATATTGCAAACCAAATTCATGCTGAAAAACTAATACTAATTACCAACGTAGATGGAGTTTTCACGAACGACCCAAAAGCAGATCCCAAGGCGCAGCTGATCAAAATGATTTCTTCATCAGATCTGCTAGAAAGAGGGCAACGAACCTGTGTTGACAAATTTCTCCCCATCTCATTGCTGAAGACGCATGTAGACTGTTACGTCATAAACGGAAGTTATCCCGATAGGATAGGGAAAGTTCTGGCCAACGAGAGAACAATATGCACACAAGTATTGGCGAAATAAGAGGGGCCTCCCTTGAAGTGCTGCTATTCTGTCTCGTTGTCACGAAAGAAGTTGTCAAAACAAGAATATTTTAGTTTTCTACGGTCCTGCAATGCTGCTTTTCAAGTTCCGAGAGAGAAACGAGTTTACTCACGATGACTCTTAACAAAAGCAAAGGTTGATTTGACAGGAAGCACAATAAACAAGAAACGCTGGTTGCAGGCTGAAGCTTAAACTTGCCCTCAGAAGTTGCGATCGTCAAAGGGAAACGAGAACACGAAACGGTGTTCAAGGCTCTCGATTTGATAGACTACAAGATGGTGTTCCAAGATGGGAAAAAAGTGCTCATCAAGATTAATTTCATATGCGAAAAAACCTGGGACACAGGTGCCACAACTGACCCGCTTGTTGTTGAAGCGCTAATCAACAAAATATCAGGGTTCGGAAGTGAAGTCTATGTCGTAGAATCCGACGCCACAATAACCAACGCTGATAAAGCCTATGAGAAAACAGGAATGAAAGAAATGTGCGAACGCAACGACGTGGAGTTTCTCAACCTAAGAAGAATCAAAGAAAAAGTCGAAATTGTTGTACCAGATGGGGAGGTCCTGAAAAAGATAGCCGTGCCAAAAATCATCACAGAGTCTGCAGTGATAAGCGCAGCAAAACTCAAAACGCACGCGAACACAGGCGTTACCTTGGGAATGAAGAACATGTTCGGTTTGCTTCCTGAAAAATTCAAAGGTAAGTACCACGCCTTGGGAATAAGCAAGGTCATCGTTGACATAAACACCGTTTTGAAACCGGCTTTGACCGTGATAGACGGATTTATAGGGATGGAGGGACCTGGCCCTGTAAACGGCACGCCAGTAAAGATGGATCTTGTTTTGGTAGGCAAAGATGTTGTTGCAACGGATGCAGTGGCTTGTCGCGTTATGGGTATAAACCCTCATGAAATAAAGCATATCAAAAAGGCACACGAAAAAGGAATTGGCACCATCGATGGCATAGATATTTTGGGCGAGAGAATAGAAAACGTGAAAAGAAGTTTCAGGCGGACGTAATAACAAGAAAAAAGGGTTTGTGAAACGGTAATCTCAGATTTTCTTCTTTTCCAAAACGTTCCTGAAAGATTTGCCGCAGCACTCGTACAATCCTATCGTCAGCTGAGTCCTTTTTCCTTTCTTATCAGGTTTTCCCGCCATCTTCCACGTTTTCTTTGCGTTCTTGACGTCCTTTCCGCATTTCGGACATTTCACCATTACATTAACCTCTAAACATCGTTACATATGGTATACATATAAAACGTTTGCTGTCTGACCTCCATGAAAAACCGCCAAAACAAGAAAAATAAACAGCCGCGTAAATCATTTGGCAGTCAAAGGCTTAATTAACCTCAAATCCTCTGTTGTTGAGGGCTCAAAATGAAGTTTGCCTCAAGCAATATTCGCTTCTTCAACACGCTTACCCGCAAGAAGGAAGACTTCAAGCCCGTGAAGCCTGGAGAAGTCAAAATGTATACTTGCGGTCCTACAATTTATGATTACGCTCACATCGGCAACTTCCGAGCCTTCCTGTTCGAAGACCTCTTGAAAAGATGGCTCAAACACCGCGGATTCAATGTAATACATGTCATGAATTTGACAGACGTGGATGACAAAACCATAAAGGGCTCACAAGAGAAAGGGCTCTCACTTGAAAAGTACACCAACTACTATGCGAAGGCATTTTTCGAAGATGCAGCAACTCTCAGGATTGAACCTGCAAACTATTATCCCAGAGCAACCGAGCACATCCCTGAAATGGTTGCCATAATAGAAAAACTCCTTGAGAAAGGATATGCATACAAAGGCGAGGACGGTTCAATCTATTACGCCATCAACAAGTTCAAAGCATACGGCAAGTTGTCAAAAATCCACATAAGAAAGCTCAAAGTTGGTGCGCGAGTTAAAGTGGACGAATACGCTAAAGAAGAAGCCCAAGACTTCGCACTCTGGAAAGCAATGACTCCTGAGGACGGTGATGTCTTCTGGGAAACAAAACTGGGAAAGGGCAGACCAGGATGGCACATCGAATGCTCAGCAATGTCCATGAAATATCTGGGAGAGAACTTTGACATACACTGCGGAGGAGTTGACAACATTTTCCCACACCATGAGAATGAAATAGCCCAAAGCGAAGCTGCCACAGGGAAACGTTTTGCAAATTACTGGCTTCACAACGAGCACTTGTTGGTGGAAGGCAAGCGCATGGCGAAGCGCTTTGGCAACTACTACACACTCCGCGATCTGGTCGCAAAAAACTGCGATCCCAGGGCTATTCGCTTCCTGCTTCTGTCGACTCACTACAGACAGCAATCCAATTTCACCCTTGAAGCATTGGAGGCAGCAGAGAGCGCTATCGTGAGATTTGAAAATCTATTGCGCAGGCTCGATGACGTCAGCGGCACAAGCAGCCTTGGGAAAGCTGAACAACTCATAGATAGGGTTCAGGGTCAGTTTGAAGCAGCTATGGACGATGACCTTAACACAAACGTCGCATTGTCGAAACTATTCGATCTAATACGAGAAGTCAACAACCTCATTGACAGAAACATGATCACTGCTGAGGAAGCTAGAAAAGTCAAGACATTTCTTCTCAGCTTTGACAGGGTTTTCGGGATAGTTGGGGAGATCAAGGAGGAAATCCTCCCAAATGAAACCCAAGAGATCGTCGCCAAAAGAGAACAAGCACGAAGAGACAAGGACTGGGAAGTCGCAGACGCACTGAGACAACAGTTGAAATCGATGGGATTTGCCATTGAAGATACCGCGGAGGGACCGAAACTACGCCGATTCAAAGACTAGCCGACAGCGCTTTTTCCGTTCAGATTCCAATCGCTTGTTGAATACTTCTCCTCGTAGAGTTTCTTAGCTGTTTTGTTTTCGAACGCAGTCAGTTCACCTTCCTCCAGTTCGATTTTTAGGGCGTTCCTGAACCCGGTAACTATTGCACTGGCTGCAGTTCCAGGGGAAACCAAATGCCCAAGCTCATTTCTCGCCGACGTGATCCGTTTTTGTGCCACCCTGACAATTTCTTCGAGGCTTTTTGCCCATGGGATGCGTATGACCGCAAACATCTTCTCAAGGTCAACATCCAACAATAGGGTCCCATGCTGCAAAATGGCGCCGCTCTTGCGAGCCTGTGCACTGCCCGAGATTTTTCTGTTCTTCACAGTCAAGTTTGGACAGTTTTTTTCGTCGCCTTCACTGAAGTCGGCGGAAACACCGAGTATCCGTAAGGCATCTTTTATTCCGCTATAAACTTGAAGGTAAGCGCTGGCCACATCTTTGACGCCCAGCTCTTGTGAATTGGTAGTCACGCTGAACGTGATCTCGCCCTGCGCATCATGATATACAGTTCCTCCTCCGCTTATACGCCTAACCACGCTTATTCCAAGCTTTCTGCAATTTTCGAGGTTCACTTCTTTTTGTGTGTCTTGGAATCTTCCTATTGAAACTGCAGAGGGAGACCACTGATAAAGCCTGAGCGTGTTTGGAACCTGGTTCGATGCATGTGCTGTCAAGATCGCTTCATCGATTGCCATATTCAAAAAAGGATCGTTCGCCTCTACTTCGAGTAGTCTCCAAGAGTTCATGAGTGCACAACCTGCTAAGAAATCCTTTGATATCTTTAAATAAGTTGTGTGACTAGCCGTTTCAGTTAGTTAGACTTGTGATTAGAATGCCAAATTTAGACTTGAAATAACAGGAGCAGATCTTCCGTAAATATGGTTTCCGCAGTCTCAAGTTTTGTTGACGCGAGAGATATTGTCGTTTCCAAATGAGGTCGAATTAAATTCATGTTTGGCTGTTTACACTATGGAAAAAACAGGCGTTGCTCACCTCAAGTGCCTTCTGTCGCCGAATTTCAAGCATTTTTCTCTGAATACAACGTTGCAGTGATCTTTCGCTTGGAGAGGACTTTTCAGAAGCCTGAAGAACGCTTCGAGTGGAGCAAGGAGGCTAACATACAGCTGTTCAGGGTGGATGAGATGTTTTCCTTGCTGGGTACCATAAGCGTTTCTATTGTTTATGGAGGAGTGTCGTCTATGCGTCAAATGTGCGGAATAGATTCAAATGCAAAAATCCAAAGGTTCCAGACCAATCGTAGAAGCTTTCTCCGTAGACGTCTTCTCGACGGTTAGAAAGCAAGGCTTTCCGATTACCGTATTGAGAGGCTTTGGCCAAGTCATGAACAGGCATGCAATGTTGCTGATTGAATAACGTAGTCTATGGAAACAGAGAGTAGCCAATAAGGTCTTGTTCGGTCGGGAGCTGATTGACCAATAACTGAGCAGTCAAATCTCAGGAGAATCGAAGGAACTATTAGAGAGACAGGGATGCTTGCACTGAAGGAAAGTATTTATTACCCTCAACTGAAACATCCTTTCAGAACTTAATAACGCGTAGGAAAAGGAAAAATCATGTCCTTACAGAAAGGCGACTTCATACTAATTGATTACACAGCCAAGGTTAAGGAAACTGGCGAAACTTTTGATACTACAAACGAGGGCGTTGCCAAGGCTGCGTACTTGCACAAAGAGGGGGAGACTTATGAGCCCAAACTCATAGTTGTTGGCGAAGGGTGGATGCTCAAACCAATCGACGAAGCCTTCTCAGGAATGGCGGCTGGCACACCCTCAGTCGTGGAGATTCCGCCAGAAGCAGCGTTTGGTCCACGTGACCCTGAGAAAATCAAACGTGTATCGTTGAAGCAACTTTACGAGAAAGGTGTCGAAAGACCTTCCATAGGAGCAAGGATAGAATATGGCGGAAAAATGGCAACGATTCGGTCTGTAGGCGCGGGAAGAGTGCTTTTGGATTTTAACGCTCCGTTGGCTGGAAGAACACTGATCTATGAAGTGACTGTTCAGAAGAAGCTCGAAATGAATGAAGACAAAATGATCGCTTTGATTCACAGGCGCATTCCAATAGCTGACCAAACGAAGTTCAAGCTCACCGTGGAGGCGGACACATTAACCGTCCACATGCCTGAAGAGACCTTCTATGTCGAAGGAATTCAAGTTGCCAAACGAGGCATTGCAATGGACATTCAGAAATATATCTCTGAGATAAGCACAGTGAAATTTGTGGAAACACACAGAGATGAAACTGCAAAACCAGAGATTAAAACAGCCAAGACCTAGAACGGCCTGACAACGAGCTTGGGAAGACCGCCAAGGACCGCTGTCATTATCTGATAACGCCGGTTGCTTTGGCAACTTTCTCGCATGAATCGTGACTTATATTCAACTTGTTCAGTATCGTATATCGCTCGGGTCTAATTGACACTGCCATTTCCAAAGCTTCCACTATGTCTTCATTCTTAACATCCAACTCGTGAGCAGTAGTGGGGGCACCCACTTTTTTCAAAGCATCGCGAATGCGCTTCCAGTTGGCATTATGGAGGTAAGCCATCAATATTGTGCCGACACCACACAGTTCCCCATGCAAATTTCCATTTTTTTTCATTGTTTCCAAGGCATGGCTGAACAAATGCTCCGAGCCACTGCACGGTCGGCTACTGCCCGCAATTGCCATTGCGACACCGCAACTCACAAGGGCTTCGAGAAGAACTCGCAGTCCCTCTTCTTTCCTTTGCCTTATAATATCAGTGTTTTGAAGTACAAGCTTAGCGCTCATTAATGCTAAACTGGCAGAGTATTCCCCATAGTATTCGTTCTTTTCATCATGCGCAAGCTTCCAGTCTCTCACTGCCGTGAACTTGGCTATGATATCACCATAACCGCTGATTACAGACTGTTTAGGAGCTTTAGCTATGATCTCAGTATCCGCAATTATGGCAAGAGGGGCTTGAGCCATGACCGAGTAGGGTTTCTCGAATCCCTTGACCGACGCGAGTGGGCTAGCGATGCCATCATGCGAGAGGGCTGTCGGGATGCTTATAAATGGAATGCCTTGGTGCGCGGAGCTGAGCTTTGCGGCGTCAATCTTTGTTCCTCCGCCAACGGCGATGAGTACTTCTGGTTTGAGTTCCTTGATTTTCTCTTCTGCCACCAGAACGTCTTCTATCGCAGCGCTCTCAATAACTATGGAGTCAACTATTATGCCAGCTTGCTCAAGCTGTCCAACCACATTGTTTCCTGCTACCTTGCAACTCTTCGGTCCCCCTAGTACAAGGGCGGAATGCGTCAGCCCTAGCCTCTTTGTAACCTCTTGCACGCGTGTCAGAGTTCCTTTTCCAACGATTACTTCTCGGGGTAGCTGCATGTAATGATAGCTTGGCACCAAACAGAATCACGTTTTTGAGCTTCAATTCATAGCTTGAACGGCGACGTTGGTTTAAAGCTTTTTGAGACCTCAGGGTCTGGAGGTGCTAGATAGCCTATTTAAGTAGAAAGAAATCAGTTAAGAACCTTTGTTGTTTTGAGAGATGCCAATGCAACTTGCGTTGAAAGTTCGTTTTGTTTATATATTCGTGTTGCGATGTTTGGAGTGCAAGAGGAAAAAACTGAATGGGTTCAAAATCCCCGCGTGGCGAGTTTGCAGCTCGGCAACTCAAGGCAAAACGGAAGAACTTCCGTTGGAGCAACCGTTACTATAACCGCCGGATGCTTAGGCTTGACCTCAAAGTGGATCCAATGGCTGGAGCTCCGATGAGCAGAGGCATCGTTCTGGAGAAAGTTGGCGTAGAAAGCAAACAGCCAAACAGCGCCATACGCAAATGCGTTCGTACTCAACTCATTAAAAACGGGCGTGTAATAACTGCCTTCCTTCCCGGCGATGGTGCACTGAACCTTGTCGATGAACACGACGAAGTCGTCGTTGAAGGGATAGGCGGAACGAGGGGTGGAGCAATGGGAGACATCCCTGGCGTACGCTGGAAAGTAATTACAGTTAATGGCGTTTCTCTCAATGAACTTGTATATGGTCGAAAGCAGAAACCAGCCCGGTGATTCATGACATGAGCGTGCAGCATCAAGAGATCAAACTCTTTCAGAAGTGGAGTTTCAAGGAAGTAAAAGTTGAAGACGTTGGTTTACAGAGATATCTGAATCTGACCCCTATGACCACGCCTCATAGCATGGGAAGACATGAGCATCAACGTTTCAGAAAAGCAAGCGTCAACATTGTCGAGAGGCTTGCAAACGATCTGATGCGCCCTGGAAAAAATGCTGGTAAGAAAGCCAAGGTTTCCAATATAGTGAAACAGGCTTTTGAGATAATAAATCTGCGAACAGGGAAAAATCCCATCGTGGTTCTTGTAGAGGCTGTTGAAAACTCGGCGCCATGCGAAGACACGACGCGTATCAGCTATGGAGGCGTTGTCTATCATCTGAGCGTTGACGTGGCGCCGCAAAGGAGAATAGACCTTGCATTGCGACACATTACAGAAGGAGCCCGCGCTGCTTCAGCCAGCAGCCCGCGGAGCATACAGGAAACTCTTGCTGATGAGCTTGTGCTCGCTGCAAACAATGACATAAAGAGCGCGGGCGTGTCGAAGCGCAACGAGATAGAACGGGTAGCTCAATCAAGCAGATAGCGGATCTGCTTTTTCTATCAACTACGCTCTATCTAGTGTGTATTTCCACGACATCTTCATCTTGCAAGACGAAGCTCAAGCCCACCTTCTGAGGGCTGAAAGCCAAACGGCGAGACCACACTTTGGCGAAGGCAAACCCTTTGACGAACTCGCCATGGATACTCTTTGCAAGGTCCTGCACTGTAGCGCCCTTCTTTAAGGTGAAGGGTTTGGGCGAGGGTTCCCGGCTATTAGGCTCTTTTGTGTAAACCCGAATAACTCCAGTTGTTTTGAAGAGCATTTCACCTAGTTTCTCAAGACCTTCTTTTTGCTCACACGAAACGGCAATTATCGGCATCTTTCCATCTACAAAAGATTCCAAGTGAGCCAAGTTTGCTTTGGCGGGTATTAAATCAAGCTTGTTCGCAACGATTAGGGTTGGCTTGTAGATTGTACTCTCGAATATGGCGTCTTCGATGTCGTCCAATGTGACTTCGCCAGTGATCTTAACGACGGCATCTGTTATCCTATAGCTGCGAAGGAGTGCCTCAACCTCTTTCAGGGTGCAATCAACCAGCCTGCCAACCAGTAGAATTCGCAAAGCTGCACCTGCATGTCTGCGGTCAACATCAACACGCCCTCGAGGCATATTGAGCAGTATCCTTGATTTTTCCAGTTCATCCAGCACAAGTCTGAGCTCGCCAATTGGATCCTTACTGAGATCAACCATGATGACGAGCCCGTCGGCATTTCTTGCTGTGCCGAGTGTTTGGGTTCCCCATGCTCTGCCATCTGCGCTGCCCTCCATTAACGCTGGAGCTTCCACAAGCTGAAATTGCACGTCAAGATAGTTCATAACGGCTGGCGTGGGCTCGCGTGTAGTGTAGGGGTTGGGTGAAACCTCAATTTTTGCGTTGGTAACTGCTGCTAAAAGACTGCTCTTGCCAACGTTTGTTACCCCTAAAAGTGCAATCTGCGCCGCGCCCTCTTTCTCTATGAAGCGTCCTGGACCACCGCTGCTTCTCCCCGTGCCTTTGCGCTTCTTGTCCTCCAAATCTTTACGGATCAAAGCCATCTTCTTCTTGATCTGCCCGCGAAGTTTAAGCGTTCCTTTGTGTTGAGGAACAACACTAAGGAATTCCTGCATTTTCCTCAATTTCTCTTTCGGGTAACGTGCGGCTTCGACCTCCGCCCATTTGTCTTTTGCCTCGGGAGGAAGATTTGTAGGCATATCAAAGTCAGTTCTAATATTGACGAGAAACCGCTTAAATATAATTTCTGATTGCTTGGGCAGCAAGTGTAAGGCTTCTGTCTAGTTATTATAAGGGGTTCCTCGCAGGGTTTCGATTATTTGAAGAAGCCAAGTGGGGCATGTACGTTCTTCTGTCGGAACGGAGTCCTTCCGGAAGAGCTAAATACGCACATTAACTATTGCGAACTAGTGTTGGCATGAATAAAAGAGCAAAGTGGCATATGTGAACAGCGCTACAATGGCAGTTGCCCTATTTGTAATTCTATTCGCCACAGTGTTCTGTGGTTTGGAGGAAGTTGACGCGCCAATCGCCCCATTAACAGGAAGCGTCAGGATTACTCCTGATGGCACGGTCGAAGGAACTGATAAGATAAGTCGAAACAACAACGTCTACACCCTCGTCGGAGACCTAAGCCGCACAGTTGAAAACGGACAAACTTATATCTCAATCGAAAAAGACAACGTCGTCTTCGACGGCGCAGGCAAAGCAATTCGCGGGTCAGGAACCGGCATTGCAATTGTGGTTTATGGAAGAAAAGACGTGACGATAAAGAACACAAGAATCATCAACTTCGGAACCGGCATCGAACTGCGGGCATTCGACTGGAATCACAACATAACTGGAACAAACAACAGAATCCTCGACAACTACTTGGAGACCGCTTACTGGGGCATCGACCTCAACACAAACAACTGCGTGGTCTCAGGCAACAAAATCATCTCGACGAAAGGCTACTATGGCGTAAACTTCCGCGCTAACAATACAGTTTTCTCAAACAACGAATTCGTTAAAGGAGGACTGGTCATATTTGAACGCTGTTATCAGAACCTCTTCTTTGGCAACACTGTCAATGGCAAGCCTCTCGTCTACTTGGAGCGCCAGGCAAACCAAGTTATAGTCGGTGCGGGCCAAGTAGTCCTCATCGACTGCGCCAACATAGCAGTCAGAAACATCCCTCAAACAATAGGTCTGAGAATGACAATAACGCTGCTTGGGACAAGCAATACCCAGATAACCGACTGCGTAGGGAACATCGCTCTGAAAAACTCGCACAACAATATTATATTCGGCAACGAAATAAGAACAGATAGCCCCATTGCCTCATTCCAAGACTCCGCCATTGAACTTACACTTTCTCACAACAACACCATAGCCAACAATTCAATAACAGCAACGAAGGGCTTCGGCATAAGTGTCGTAGCCTCAGTTCATAATAAAATACGCGGAAACGACATTTCTTCAACCGGGTATGCAGCAGTCAAAATTGAATCAGTGCAGTACACTGCTTCACCCTCGCAGCATGTTATACCCGAGTACAATTATGTCTATGAAAATAGCATAACCTGCACCGAAAGCGGAATCTCCTTGAGAGCGGCGCGGAACACAGTCGTTTTTAAGAACTCGATCTACAACTGCAAAGACGCCATCATGCTGAGCGGTTCGCACGAGAACCAATTTCTGGGAAACAACATAACCGGTTCCAGCCGGTACGGCATTCACCTCGGAGTCGCCAATGACAACACCTTCTACCACAACAACTTCTTGGACAATGCAATTCAGGCTTACGAGAACCACAATGTCTATTGGTGGTATATCCAGAACGACACATACTATTCAGAAGGAAATACGTATGACAATGGCAAAGAGGGCAACTACTGGGACACTTATTATGGTTCAGACACCAACGGCGACGGAATAGGCGAGACACCATTCACTGTCTACGAAAACTTCACAGACAGGTATCCCCTCACAAAGCCTTTCGACACTAGCAGAGTCAAGGTTGACTTCGCGGAATGGTCTGCAACACCGCTACCCGATCAACCAAGCTCCTTTGACAGCCAATTGCGCATAGTAGTTCTCTCCCCAGAAAACATCACTTACAACACCCGAGAAATCCCACTCAACATAGTAGTGTCCCAGCCCTTCAGCTGGCTGGGTTACAGCCTCGATGGACAAGACTACGTTACCATTGCAGGAAACTTCACGATACGTGGTTTGGCAAACGGTTCGCACAACCTCACTGCCTACGTGAGCGACGTCCATGGAACAATAGCCATATCCGAAACGGTCAGCTTCACCGTGGCTGCTCCAGAATTCTCATACCTTGTGCTCCTGATCGCGGCTACAGCAGTAGCCGTTGCAGTCATGGTTGTCTTATTTGTGGCTGCCAGTATGAGCTCCTTAAAGAAACTTAAAAGGCATGCTTAGTGTCTTCATTTCTGCTTTTCAGATTGCGAATCAACTCGACATATTAAGCCAGCATCAACCACTAAATAGCACTTGAATGGCGGTGTGCCTAGTCGTAGCGTCCAGCATCTCACTCACATGGGTACTTCCCCATCAGCTGGCATCGTCCTGAAGGAAAGCAATCGACAACAACAAGAGTGGCTTTTTTCTGATGTGGCTGATGATAGCCCAACTGGTTTTTTGGACGCATAAAACAACTCGACCTTTTCTACAGCAGTAACTTGGAGTAGTCGACCAACCCTTGCAGCGCCAGACGGCTCCTACCAAGCTTGACTGCAGCAAATTTAACATGACGTGTAGAGTTGCCGTTCGGGAAACTCGCAAATTTTGCACGCTGCTACTAAGGAGAATGATAGCGGCAATAGTTAGAGGTACGCATCCGATGAGCGGCAACAGCTCCCATGACTCTTCCTTTTTCAGTAATGTAATCTATTCAGCAGAGCTTCAAATTGTCCTTTTCCACAGGGCTTCAAAGTGGTCCCTGCACATCGCCAGCAGACTCGGATGA
>CAZQCX010000018.1:0-29454 GCA_964591705.1 uncultured Candidatus Bathyarchaeia archaeon
TAGCAAGTGTTAATTGTAACCTTAACATAGCGGGAGGAGAAGATGTTGACTGGGTCAAATATTAACCTGAATGCCTCGGCTTTGAAGCTGGTAAGACGACTCTGCGACGAAGCGGACAAGTACGCGGTCACGGTTGAGAAGACGGCATCTGGAGCCACTCTCATAGATGCAGGACTAAAAGTGAAAGGTGGATATCTTGCAGGGGAAGTTGTAACCGAAATATGCCTCGGAGGATACGGGAAGGCAACAGTTATGCCCGTTCAGTACGGAGAAATGATTTTGCCCTCGGTATTTGTTCAAACGGATCACCCAGCAATATCGCTTCTAGGCTCACAGTTCGCTGGTTGGCAGATAAAGGGCGAAGGTTTCTCAGCGATTGCTTCTGGTCCAGCTCGCGCACTGGCACTCAAGCCCAAGGATCTCTACACTAAACTACGGTATCAAGAGGTGTCAGACACTGCAGTTCTCGTTTTGGAGACGGAAAAGAAGCCCCCGGAGACCGTCATCGAACAAATCGCCCTCAAATGCAATGTTCGAACCGAAAACCTGACCTTAGTTATGTTCTCCACAACCAGCCTTGTGGGAGCTGTTCAGGTCGCCGGCAGGATCGTTGAAACGGGGTTGCATAAGCTCGAGAGGTTGGAGCTTGATCCGTTGATCGTGTTGCACGCGTGGGGTTACGCACCTATCGTGCCTCTGCACCCAAGTTCTGGAGAGGCCATGGGGAGAACCAATGACGCCATACTCTACGGAGGCGTAACCAGCTACACCCTAGAATACGAGGACGATGAACAGTTGAAGAAAATCTCGGCGCAGGCACCCAGCTCAGCTTCGAAAATGCTTCAGAAGGCAAGAGAACTCAACGGTAAGTACCCTCGTTTCCAAGAGGTGTTTAAAGCAGCTGGCTTCGATTTCTACAAAGTTGATCCAGATATCTTTGCGCCTGCAGTGGTTTCGATAAACAATGTGAGGACAGGGAAAACATTTACAGCTGGCAGTCTCGATGTTGAGGTTATGAAAGAATCATTAGGCCTCGGATGAAGTACACAAATCTGGAAAACAAATCCCAGTTAGCTGAAAGGGCGCTTCAGTTGCTTGTTAGTCGCTCCCGTTAATGCTCGTGGCTATTCGTCTTAATCTTCAGCGTAAGTGACTTTCTAGTACTTGTCGGTTATAGGAACCTCTCGTAGCTGTTGAATTGCGGATTACTAGCTTTTGAGACGAAGAGCTTACCATTTCCTCTCTCAGCAATGTCACCCAAGAAAACGTAGAATGGGCCACTAACGCTTTCAGACTCATCAAACTTTGCCTTCGGTTTGATACTTTCGATAGAAAAGGTTGGCATGACCTCTTCCAAGAATCCAGTCACAATTATCTTTCCGCCAACCATAGATGCTCCGACACGCGTGCCACAGCTTTTTTCAACATGTATTGTTCCCTCGCGCATGCGGAAGCCCAAAAATTGTCCCGCATTACCCCTTATTTTTATCGATCCACCGTTCATGTAGACAGCGGAGTCAACGCCAACATCTCCGTCCACAATTATTTTGCCTCCACGCATACCCGCATTGCTGCCTCTATATGGAGAAGCCAAATAATCGCCTGCGTTGCCATGGATTTCTATGAGCCCCCCCTTCATCTCAGAACCTGTCCAGCCTGCTGCGTCGCCATTCACGACTATTCTTCCACCCGACATTCGCTCGCCCAAATGCATCCCCGAGTTCCCGTTGACAACTATTTCCCCGCTTTTCATGCCTATTCCAATCCTGCGTACTTTGCCTGCGTCACCATTGATAGCTATGTTAGGGCTTTCTCCATCTTCTTCCTTGATCGCGAAGAGGTCTCCAAGCTTTCTCTTTTTGTTTCCTTCCCAAACCTCGAGGACTGAAATCTCTTCCACAGTTTTCCCTTGGAAAACTTCGGGATTGAGGCATTCAGCAATTATGGGATAAGTGTATTTCTTGAGAGGTGTGAGTTCTATCATGTTCAAACATCTGCCTTGATGGTTATCGGGTTTGGAACCTTGATGTAGTGATCCGTTACTGGGTAGTTATCATACTCGATTGTCCAATATTCTCTGAACTTGCGCTTCATTTCATCGCCAATCTTCCATTGCTCCGTCGTTGCAACTTCGAGCCACGTGGTTTTGCCATCTACGTGCTGTGTAACTTCGCCGTCTTTGACGACGACCTTCCCCCCTTTAATCGTGTAGACAGCGTTGCCAAAAGCCCTACGAACTGGTTTGTACTTCTTTGCAATATCGGTTGTCTCAGGGTTAATATCGTATATAGCGATGTCAGCGTCTGCACCCACCCCTAAATGTCCTTTCTCCTTGAGACCTAGAGCTTTTGCTGTTCCTGCCCTCGTTATTATTGCTATCTCATATAGGCCCATTTCGCGATCTATTGAAGGTAGGCAGCTCCTCCTTTGCACCTTCTGATGGCACTTCTTCAGCGTTGCCATACGGGCTTTCTTGCTTGTCAGCCATGCAATTATTTTTGGATATGTGAAAAAGGGACCCGCATTTGGGTGATCAGTCGTTAGAAATATCTTCCACGGATCGTCAATCATCAATGCAAGCTCCAAGCCTATCGCCCATTGGATGGCATTAACGGCATTCTTCTTCTTGTAGCGAAAAGGTATGATTCCCCCGCTTGTTTCAGTCTCCACGTCCGAGTTGACCCACTTGTTTCCGCTGAGCTCGAAAAGCGTGTACTCGAATGGTCCGTCGGCAGTCATTGTAGTCGTGTCTGTGAATACTATCTGCCCCATGTCCAGTGTAATGTGGTTATGGCTGTTGATGTATTTGGATATTTCTTCAGCGCCTGAGCTGAAGGTGCCCCAGCCTTCCCCTTTGAAGCTGCTAAACTGCACGTGAGTTATATGGGCAACAGGTTTGCCGTCAGTTGCCAAGTCTTCAAGGGCTTCCATCGTGTCCAGAGTCGTAGCATAGTTGCCTGGTTTACCTAAATTGTTTGTATGAAGGTGAATTGTGTGAGGCAGGTTTAGCATTTTGTTGACCTTTGCTAGCCCTCGCATTATGTCACGTGGAGTGATGCAGTAGTTTGGAACTTGATCGTCTATGCTGTGAACGTTTCTTCCGAACCCCCACGCTTCCACACCGCCGGGGTTAACAATCTTAATCGCGTAACCCCTTGATACACTCAACGCCCATGCAACATGACGTGCGCAACCTTCAAGATCGCCTTTTTGCAGGTATTCGAGCACAAACCACCAATCCCCTAGCAAAGGGTAGGTTGCTTTGTCCAAGAGCGGGGTGTCATTGAGCTCTTCATGTGTGTGTTTTGCCTCCAAGGGAGGCATAGAGGGGTTCATGATTGTCGTATAACCCATCTTTGAATATCGGTACCCCGTCACAAATGTTGAAGGAATCGAATAGCCCACGCCTGAACGCGTCAAAGGAGTTCTTCGAACAACATCCTTGACGTGATCTTCAGGTCTAATCAACCTACCAGTGTTGACCTCTGCTCCAGCTATGTGTGTGTGAATGTCTACGCCCCCTGGCAGTATAGACAAACCGGTGGCGTCGATCTTTTTCGCTTTGTTCTCATTCACCCTTTCGACAATCTTGCCGCCTTTGACCGCTATGTCCATCTTTTCCCCGTTTATGCCATTCAAAGGATCGAAAACGAAACCATTCCTAATCAGCAGCTCTGTCAACTAAGCAGCCTCCGCTTGCTTCATCTTTTGCGATTTAATGATTCGGACTTCTTTGAGGATCCTCTTTAAGATCTCCTCGTCAGATAGTATTCCTTCAGGGGGCTCAACGACTTTCTTCAGCGGCAGAGGAACATGATCCATTCTGTAGGCAGTCCCTCCTTCTTCGATGCCCACAAATCTGGATGGAATGACAACGTCCCCCAGCATGGCTGTCGCGTTCATGTGTGGATCAATTACAATTAGTGGTTTCTTAACCATATGCTCAACGGCTCTCTTCGGAAATGATGCAGCTGGGTCTGCGCCTATTACAAGCGATGCATCAGATTCACCGCGCAAGAGAACGTCCGTGCAAGTTGTTTCACCAGGGTTGTAGCGAGGATAACCCAGTGAGAAATCAACACCAAATGGATAACCGCTTTGCCAGAGGGAAACAACGTTTGCACCTGTGACATTGAAATGCCCCCTCATAGGGCTGATCGCAAATTTCGTTCGCCTGTTTAGTTCGCGAACTAGCGATATGGCAACCTCAATGTTCCGGAACTTGCCAGCGCTCTGAGTCACGCCCATTCCGAAGAAGATAACGCCAAATTCGCAATTCACCAGGGCATCTGCGACTTCTCTGAGGTATTCAACAGGAATGCCCGCAACTTTCTGTACATCAAGCTCTTCGTCACTAATCAAAGCTCTCAGCGCCTGCATAAGCTCGTAATCTTTGTTGGGTTCAACCCGTATGAAATAGTCAGCCATCTCGGCGGTCATACTCTTTCTAACATCGACGACTATCAGTTTGCGTCCACTTTTTGCAGCCATTGAGTGGGGGATGCCGACAACTTGACATGCTTCAGGGTGCCGAGGCTTAGGCTTGGCAACAATTCCGAGCCTTTCTATGCTTTGCAGTTTCTTCCTGCCCGCTTGAGCCTTGACCTTTTGCATGTAGGATTTCCACTCGCTCTTCTCAAACCTGCCTTCTGTGAAGCTCGTATACCTTTCCAGATGCCTTGGGTGCGCACTCCATGGGTCGCTGCCCCAATAAACGATCAGATCGGCACGATGTCTAATCTGTCCCAGAGTACAGGTGGGGATGCCTGCTTCCTGTACGCCGAGAATGCTTGGACCGTGACACACTACAGCCGTGTTGTCGTTTACTCCTCCTATTTCCTCAGCCAGTTCCACGCCTACTCGTTGGGCTTCACAATTTGTTGAGCTCCAACCATAGAGTATTGGGTAGTTCGCGTTAGCCAGAATCTCAGCCGTTTTGTGAATGGCTTCATCCATGGAAACAGGCACGAGCTTGCCATGCTTACGGATCATGGGGGTTTTGATCCTGTGCTCACCCCTATACCCTATGAACTTGGATTCGCACAAGGAACAACCATTCTTCACTCTTATGACTTCGTTGTTCTCTACGGTCAGTTCAATATCATCACATAAACAACCGCAGATTGGGCATGCTACAGATTTTACTATTGCCATATCACGCTACCTTCCAAATGTGCTCCTGAGCAACTCTTCCATTGTCAGTATGGGTTTTTCAGTGGTTGGTTTAACTTCTGCCGGCGTTCCCTTGAGAGTGGGCATACCGATGCTTGTCGTTTCATCGCTGACTATAGCGTTTGCCCACGGACCATAAGGAATATAGATCAAACCAGGCGTTGAAGCAAGAGTATACTTGACAGCCTTCAGGACAACAGCACCGTTCGAAGTGGTTACCTCGACTTTGTCGCCCTCTTTTATCCCAAGCTTTTTCATATCCTCACCATCCAGATAAACCATTGAACACGCTTCAAAATATTCACGCGACGCTTTCCCTTTTTCTTTTCCCACGCCCTGTTCGATCGTTCTACCCGTCAGCAGAGTCACACGCAGCTTTTTCCCGACCATCTGTCTCAAACCTTACCATTAGAGACTAAAGGGTAATATTTAAAATTAGATTCGAGAACCGCAAGAATACATCATTCACGGTCTGTATCCCATGAGCGTGACAAGAGCCAACGCAGCGGCAATTATGTCCGCAGTAGTCCCTGGATTCAACAAATTTCCCGAGTTGCGAAGCTTCTTGTCCAATTCAAAAATACTTTTCCGCCCTTTCTGCGTTTCAACTCCCCCCGCCTCTAAGATTTCTCGCGCTTCGCAGCTGATCTCACGAGCCTTATTGATGCCAACTTTACGGGCTACAAACGTGTCCGGTCTTTCCGACAAGACCCTCAGAAAAGCATGTGTAACCGACGTGTTTAAGTCTCTAAACATCAACTGCTCCTTTAGGTATGGAAACGCCAAGTCGAAGGTCAATGGGAACGTGTTTACCCATTCATAACATATATCGTCATATCCTGCAGCTATTTTGAACACATCAAAAAGCGTGAGATTCTCTCTGAGGATTCTACGTTTGGAATCCGGGTCATTCACGTCCAGTTCAGGAACACCATTCAGCCCGCTCGGCTTTGCAATACCTATGGCTTCATAGAGATGAACTGCATCTTCAGATGTTGTATTCTTGACCACGGCTGATAGATTCTTTCTCAAAGGCGAAATTTCATAAACATGTTCTCCTTCTGAAGGGGTCATTCCCGCAGCCACTGCCAGAGGAACAAGAAGCATTATGGTTCCAAGAAGTGTGTTACCGCCCCTCTGCCACCTATCGATGTTCCCCACGCACCCCTCTATTATTTCCCCTACTCCAACCTGACCGAGGAACAGCTTCCTATCAGAAACAGCCATTCCTCTTTTGGCAGCTTCCATGAAAGATGGCGCAGCCACAACTGCAGATGCTAGAAAATGTTCGACACGCGTGCCTTCAAATCCAACGACAAAGTTCACGTTTCCAGGTTTATTGACGCTCACTTCGAGAAGGATGCCAAGTTCTAAACATCTTGAAATATGCTCCGCTTTTCCGCTGCGAAGGAATAGATCACTCTGGAGCATGAAAGAACTTGCAGAAAAAAGGCTTATTAACGTTGTGTAAAAAAATACAAACAATTGAAGACCATTACACAGTGAACTATAAACGAGGATTTTGATGTTTTTCCGTGAAGGAGATCTGATTGAAACTGCTAATGGCGTGGTCTTTGATGTAAAAGGCTTAGTTCACCCCGCGAAGAGAGTGATAGCATTTCCTCGTTTCATTCCAGCCTTGGATGGAACTCGACTTCACAGAGAAAGCCGATATAAAAAGGTCTACAGCCTTTCAGACCGCTTCAGGTTTCTCCGACAAAATGCGCCCGAGCTTGTTGTTCACGACGAGATTTTCGATGAAACTCTCTGCGAGGTGCCTAAGGAAAACATAAAGGTGCATTATCAGCCAACTTGGAAACTACAAGATCTGCGGTCATCCAAGGCATTCACAGACTTGGAAGTCAAATCGGTCCAACTTGCAACGTTGCTGAAGAACACAACTAGCATACCTTGGAAGGCCATCGGAATTTCAGGCTCCTTGCTGGTGGGACTGCAGAACTCGACTTCTGATATAGACCCTGTCATCTATGGTGCTGAAAACTGTCACAAGGTCTACAATGCACTGAAGACGATGCTAAAGGAGAGCTGCTGCGGGTTTAGACCCTACAGTGAACAGGAATTGCGAGTTCTGTTCGATTTTCGTTCGAAGGACACTGAGATGGATTTCGAAGACTTCGTCAAAATCGAAACTCGAAAAGCCTTTCAAGGGAGATTCAGGGGCATCGACTACTTCATACGATTTGTGAAGGACTGGGCAGAGATTACCGAAAAATACGGAGACTTGTGCTTTAAGAATAGTGGATATGCAAGAATCAGAGCCACAATTGCCGACGCATCTGAAGCCCTGTTTACTCCATGCACCTACCGAACAAGAAATGTTGAAGTTATCGAAGGACCAAAGCTGGAAACAATAGTAGACATTGTTTCCTTCCGAGGCAGGTTCTGCGAGCAAGCTGCCAAAGGCGAAAAAGTTGTTGCCCAAGGAAAAGTGGAGAAAGTAACTGACACTCGAAGATGTCTCGAATACCATCGACTAATCCTCGGCAACCGCCCTTCCGACTACATGATTCTCTCATAAACGTAACCCTTCAACTTTCAACACTTGTTCGTAGTAGCGCGGACAGTACGTTAACACTATTTGGTGGTACCTGTCTTGTGGAGAAACGACTTCTTCGAGAGAGCCTTCAACAAAAACAGTCTCATCCGTTCTGACTTGCAAGCGAAATTCCTCCATGTAAGATACGATGCGAATCGAGTCAAGGGCGGTTTTGGGCCCTCCCAGAAGGGCTACAGGTTGGATTCCATATACTGAAGGAATAAAAGGCGCTTCTTCATCCGAAGTAACGCGAGCCCTAATCTTAACCCAGCCTTTCCGGAATATTTTCGTTTTTGGGTTGTACTCAGGGGCTATTTCACCCCAAGTCTTGACTGGTTCAAATTCTGCTTTTATGATCCTTCTGCTTTTTGCGTCGTTAAACAAACCATAGATTTGTTTCCTTCTCTGGTGCCATATGAACTCCTTGACGGTCAAGTTCTTGAATCGCCAACGTTTGCCTTGCATGGTTCTTGGCGTTGCAAACTCGTTCGCGAAACCTGAAGATGAATCTTTGTAGAGCGATGCCAATGTTTCCCGCATTTTCTCGTTTTCCTTAGTCCCGTAAACAATCAAGTCGATGTCAGAGAAACGAGGGTGATGAAAACCATGAAGCAGCGAGCCAAAGACTCCGAAATCAGCTGCAGATAGACCTGACCTGCACGTTGAAGTTTTGAGCACTCTCTGCAGAGCATCATGAAGTTCGTCTTTTGCAGCTTCTTGAGCTAAGACCTGCAATCTGTCGTCGGATTTTTTGACCTCAATTCCGTTTTGTCTAACGCCAATGACTTTTTGTCCGAGCATTTCGTGAGGGAAGATGTATTGGGGGTACTTCTGCAAGACAAGCTTCAGTCCTTCATCATTATAGAACTTGTAGAAAACTTGATTGCCAGCAGTCCTTTGCGCTCGTGGATCAGCGGACCTAAAAATGCTTGAGGAGGCATATTCAGCGTCGCATATGAATATGCCATCGGGGTGGCTATAACCGAATACTCTAAAGATCAAACCTTCGTTTGTGACGATGCCATCTCTGTCTCTGAGCCTTAGACCGGCCAAATGTACTCATCCTCTGCCGTCGCAGTTCCGACCACGACTTGGTGAAATACTTCGCTGCTAGTTGTTGACTCGACTCTTTCGAGGATGCCTGACACTTTTATGGTGCTTCCTTTCTTAGCAATGTTACGATAGCAGCCAATGTTGGAAACAACTTTTGTGGGCAATTTGTCAGAAGTCAGCTGTGAAGCCTGATCTTGCGGTCTGAAGTTAGTAATGTGGTAAATGGCTGGTCGAAACATGGTTTCTGAATCATCACTTACAACACATTCAAATTTCACAGCTCCGAGTACTGAAAACCGATGCTCACCGTACTTTGTCTTAATCTCATCTCGTTTTCGAGTTGCGTTATACATGAAAATCTTTCCTTTATAACGGCCTTGGAAGTGACGCGCGGCTTCGAGTCTGTTGCCGAAGATGTAGTTCAGCGTTCCAGCATTCACTAAGCGAGCTGTCGTCTCCTCTAGGATTCGGAAGTTTCTGGAACCGTAGACAACGAAGTCGATGTCGGACAGAGGCGAGTGCATGTTCAGGGCTATTGAGCCATGAATTCCGAAGTCTTCAGGTCCAATTTTTGATTCGTTTGACAGGAGGTCTAAAAGCCCTAATGCCAAGCCCTGTAAACCGTCTGGCTTATCCATCTTTCTTAACGCAATCAGGCAAGCTCTGGGAACGAAAACTTTGGAAACTGAACTAATGGGGGAACTGATTAACTCTTTTTTTCTGTAATTGCAGTAGTAGATATATTCAGGAAGATGTCTACTGAAAACTGAGATGAAATTCTTGTAGTTTTGGGCAGTGTAAAGCTTTTCTGCCCTAAAAAGTTCTTTCCCGCCAAACCTCCAAGTTCGCTCTAGCATGTCAACATCAAAAAGTCTCTTGAAAGAAGCTGGAATATATTTAACAAAAGCAAATACGCGGTTTTTGGGGTGTTCATAGCCAAAGGTATTGAAAATGAACCCTTCCTTGGTTACGAAAGTATCTCCATCAGAAGGATCCCAATCCGCTGGAAGAGTCGTTCCCAAACACCGCGTTGCTAGTTAAGTTTAGGACTAAAAAAGTTATTGCACATAAACCAGCAAGCCAAAATGGAATGCTCAGCCTCTTATTCTTATGCTTTCGACATCTGCTCTTTTTGGCATCTTGGCAAATACAGATTTGTCCAACTGCTTTCTCCCATATCTGACAGGCACCGTGTCGGTTTCTGCATCCGAGTAGAAAGCAGTCAATGCCGAAGCAAGGTCCATTGCCTTTTTGGTTTTTTGTCCTTGGAGAATGGAAATAGGACCAGGTATTTCCGAGGGCTCAAAAAGGAGGTCGTTTCGGCCTTTCTTTTCAATCAAGATCTTGTTTTCTTTGTCGTTTCTTCCAACAATTATCTTGTTTTTTCCGAACCTGAAATGCCTGCCCACTCTCAGAAGCTCAGCATCGTTAACAGAACATCGTTTTTTGTTTTTAAACAGGTCACGCAACCTAGCCGAAAACTCGGCTTCAGTAAGCAAACAGCCGCCAGCCGGCGAGGGAAAGCATCGAATGCCGAGTTCCTTTGCAAGCTGCAGCTGTGCTTTTCTAGACCTGCCGCTTAAACCAAGAAGTTTGCTTCTTTTAACTAGCCCCTGCTTCTCTACGGTTGTTTCAGGCAGCAGATTTGCAGACAATGGTCTCAGCAACATCCCTTCCAAACCAGATTCTTCCTCAATCGCCTTCAAGGCTTGGAAGTGCTGAGACATTGGTCGCTCATTCAGTACCTCGCCTGTGAAAACAAATGTTGCCCCAATTTGCCTTGCATATTTCTTCGCTTCTCTCAGCATATAGATTTTGCAGTCAACGCAGGGGTTCATGTTTTTTCCATATCCATGCTTTGGATTACGTATCATGGCTAGGTATTCGCTGCCGGCTGTCACGACTTTGAGGGGCACGCCTAATTCTTCTGCTGTTTCATTAACATCCAGTCTGTTGCCTTTGCTTGAACAGAAGAAGCCCTGGAAGTTGATTGCTTCAACTTCGATTCCCTGATTCACGATTAGCTTTGTTGCCAGGATGCTGTCCAGTCCGCCTGAAAGCATTGATAGAGCCTTGACCTTTATCATATATTTCATAGACAGCCTTGCGGTTAGATAAGGATTTGTCGAAGTATCTGAAAAAGGTCTTTGTGGCATTCTGTTTGTCCATCTTGAAGGATCTGTTTTAATACTTCGTCAGTCCTCCTGAGAAGGCATGATTGGGATAGCGCTGGCATTGCTTTCGGCCGCGGTTTCAGGATTTGCCGTTATAGCAGTGGGCAAGCGCAGTGGAGAATCCAACGCTTTCAATGTGAGCGTGGTGGTTTCAGTTGTTGGTTTGGTTGTTCTTTGGCCTTTGGCAGCTCTTCTCACCGATTTTTCAGTTCTCAATTCTGATGGAATATTACTCTTTGCCCTTGGCGGCATACTCACTCCAGGCTTGGTTAGACTCTTCTACTACAGCGGTTTGAAAAAACTTGGCGCTTCAGTTAATTCTGCCGTTTTTGCAATCTACCCCCTGTACAGCTTATTGTTGGCGGTGCTGTTGCTGAGCGAACCCTTTACCGTGGAGAATTGGGCAGGAGTTATGTCCATCATCCTTGGAATTGTCTTCGTTGAGATGAGCTCACGAAACCTCGATGGTGGAAATCACAGATCCAAAAAGAACTTGATGTTTCCTCTGTTGGGTGGCCTGACATTAGGTGGCTCCGCTATACTCAGGAAAACGGCGTTGAATCTGTGTAATGCTCCTGTTCTCGGTGTATCGGTTGCTTACACATTCTCACTTTTGCCATTTGCAATCATGTTTGCGCTTCACAAACAAACGCGGAGAGAGCTGTCGCTGAAAAGGGGCTTTCGCCTATTCTGGCCGGCTGGTTTAGGACAGGCGCTATCATGGATGCTATCATTTTACGCTCTCAGTTACCAAAGTGTTTCGATAGTTGCGCCTTTGTTGTCAATAGAACCGGTCTTCGTTGTTCTCCTATCCTACTTCTACCTGAAAGAAGTTGAAAAGGTCTCCCTCAAACTGGCAGCTAGTATATTGCTTACCGTTTTCGGCGTCGTTATGGTCACACTTTCACCTTGGCGTTAGCCTTTTTATCGAAGAATTAATAAACAATGAAAGAGAGAACTGCAAAGGTAAAACTATTCATGAGGATTTAGTCGGATGGACATTAGTGTCCTCATTCCAGTTTATAGGGAGTCAGAACAACTACCGAACTTGTTGAAGAAACTGGCGGAACAGAATGGTTCGAAAGAGATCATAGTGACTGCAGACGAGCCGACAGAGAGCTTTCTTGGAAGTGTCAAACCATCCGACATTGTGAAAGTCATAATCAACCGAGAGAGAGAAGGCAAAGTAAACGCCCTGAACAATTCTGCCAAACTCTCATCAGGCAAAGTTCTGCTATTTCTTGACGCAGATGTCCAGATCCCTGATGATCCGGACTATCTCAAGAAGATAGTGGAAGAAATGAAAGACACTGATGTCCTAGACATTAAGAAAGAGGTCCAAAGAGATTCATTCTTGGCAAAGATGGCATACTACGAGTATTTCACGTTTAATATGAGCTCCTGGATGGCATCAAACTACCTGCACAAGTGCCCAGCTGCAAACGGGGCTGCTTTTGCAATTAGGCGAGAAACCTTCGATTCTGTTGGAGGGTTCCGCAGGGTAGTCGCTGAAGACATAGACATTGCCACCAGAGCATTCCTGAATGATCACAGTTTTGCGTACACAAAAGAGGTTGAGGTCAAAAACCTAGTTCACTCCAGCTGGAGGAGCTGGTATACCCAGAGAAAACGCTGGGCTATGGGTCAAGCGTTGTGGGCGAAAGATCACTACAAGCAACTGATCAGGAAATGTGCTAGTAAACCACAGATCTTCATTCCAGCCGTGTTCTTTCTTTATCCGCCTTTCATCTCTTTTTGGTTGACTCTGCTTCTGCCCACAACTTGGATGTACGACTTCTTCTTGGTATCTTCATGGTATTTTTCGACTAGGCTCAATACTGCCTTGCCTGTCCTGCTTGTGTCCTTGATTGGGGCAGATTTCCTCAAAACCTTGGTTGTTGTGATGTCGAGTTTTGTCGTTACAGCCATTCTGTACTACAGGTTCTCAAGAAAATTGGGGTTTAAGCTGAAGCTTCACGAGTTATTCGTCTACTACTTCTTCTATTCAGTCTTGTGGGTAGCCATCATAGTGCTGGGTTACGTTCAGGTTTTTGTCTTGAGAACAAAGGTTGCGCCTAACTGGAAAACATGATAAGTGTATGTTCTGTATTCCCTCTTGGATTTGGTGTCTGCTAGGCCAAAAAGGCGTCGGTACAACTCTTATAAGGAAAACGTACATATGAAGATTAGAGAACAGAGTTGAAACATCGAGCTTGGCTGTTGTTCTCACCTAGAAAGCAGGTGTTGTGAATTCCAGATGCCTCAGAAACAGACTAAGGGGAACGTGGAGAAGCAGAACGGGTTTTTTGCTTTTCGCATTAAGATTGGCGAATACGAAGTTGAACTCAAGGGAACTCGAGAAGAAGTAGCCAAGACAATAGAAAACCTGCCATATTTGGTAATGAATGTCCACAAGGCTTTTGAAAACGTGAAGCCCAAGACTGTGGCGACCCTAACGGTCAAAACAGAACCTACTCCAAAGACAGAACAGCAAGCCACCACAGAAACATACCCCAAAATTACTTCTCCCGCAGGTCCAGCCGAGGCGGTTGTCAAGATACTGGAGACTGGTTGGGGCAAATGGCGTCCTAGAACAGTTGATGAGCTCAAAGAAGCGATGAAGGCCAACGATTTGATCTATGCCGGACGGCTATTGACTGAAACGTTGAACAAACTGGCTGAGAAGGGCATCGTTCGGCGCTGGAATACGAATACTGGTTTTGTATACATACTTGCGGAGAAGAAACCTTTGAACTCGGGAGAAGAAAAATAATGAAAAGAATTGAAGCAAGAATCAAAACATCATTTGGCGAAGTTATTGTCGAAGGGGAGACACCGCAGGAAATCCTCGGCATGCTTGAGAATATTCCTGAAAACTTCGTTGAAAAACTCTCTGACTTCGTTTCGAACAGGCTAACGCCTTCCGGCGCCCAGTTGAAGGGCATAATTGAACCAACGACTGAAGGGCCAGTCATTGTCACAAGGGAGAATCTGACGCATTACGAAGCAGTAGGTCTGATTCTCTACGCTTCGGAAGAGAGAAAGAATACAGCCGCCCATGTGACGAAGCTTCTAGAGTCGAGTGGAATAAAAAGTATGGTTCCGGCAAGACTTAACGAGATGACAAAGAGAGGGCAAGTATTCAAACCTGATCCCAATAAACCAGACTTCAAACTAACTATCCAAGGCGAAAAATGGATTGAAGATGAGGTACTTTCAAAGCTTAGAGGAAAAATGAATTGACAGAAAAGACTGAGAAAGTCTCAGTCCTAGTGAGGTACAAGGACTTCGAAAAGACCTTTTCCGGTTCAGCTGAGGACGCTTGGCTTTTCACTAGCAAATTTTTTGGCGAGCTGTTGCCTTCGTTAGAAATCGCCAGACATTTGTGGTTATGCCCTGATTTGAAGACGCTGGCAAAAGATCTTGAAGGATTGGTTGCCTTTTCACCAGAAGGGGTAAACTTGATGCTGCCGAAAAACAAGTTAACAGATACCGAAACCTTGATTCTCTGGCTGACAGCAAGTTACTTGGGGAAAGAGTTGGGCGTGCTTGACAGCAACTATCTTTCCAAAGAGGAGTTGCAGCTGAAGCTGGGAAAAAGCAGCAAGATTACTGGTACTCGTTTGGGCGAGCTCGTCAAAACAGAGTTGGTAGAAAAAAACGAGGATGAGAAGTTCAAGATCACGTCTTTCGGTGTTTTTCAAACTCAAAAAGAAATCCTGCCCAAAATTCGGTCCAAAATTGGAGCATAGGTCTATTGAGTAAGTTCCAAAGGGGAGGCGTTGATTTTTTCAGAACAATGACGTTGCGACTGGCAGTCCTCATATTTTAAGGATTCGAACTCTGCTGGAAATAATGTTGAGCACCGCATTATTATGCGGGGGCATTCAAAAAGGTGAAAACGCGTTATCCCGCGGTAACTCCTATTGAAAGGCAACACCATTCTAACAAAAGCACATTGCAGCAGTTTGCCGTCAAAGAGGAGTGTCAGAGATTGCTGAGAGCAAACAAATGCTTTTCAACTGGTCAATGTTGATGGTGGGGCTGGCCGGATTTGAACCGACGACCTCTACCCAAGAACAGCGCAAGGCCATTCCTTACGGGTTTCTCTATGACCGCTCCAGAACTTCGTCATCCCCGAAGCGGGTCAGCAAACCCGTTGAATTTGCTTCTGGAGCCCGTCGTCATACCTGCCTAGACTACAGCCCCTCCTACAAGAGGCACGGACCATTAAGTCCACCTGCAAAAATAAAAACATATACGTTGAAACCGGAATAGGCTCTGCCACTCCTTTGCTCAAAGCTTTTATTGCCACATTGTGAAGTACTCATATGCCTTCACGGAGAGGGTGCCACGGAAAAAAGATTTGTCCTCTATGAAGACATGGATGCCACAACCTATGATGTGTTGTTGCCACTCACATCTTACGTAGACCCTCTCAGACTCAGAGAAAATCTTGGCATCCCTGACTATGTCGATTTGGACTATTTCCCAATGAGGAGCGCCATGGTGGCTCTCTGGGCTTCGTCAAACGCCCCGCAACTTCACACACAGTATCCAAATGCCTTCGGGAAAAAGGTCTGTGACAAGCCGATCGCTGCTCTGCTCTTCGGAGGCGCTGCTGTCAAGATTCATTGCCAAAGCGCAAACGGCAAGGGACCGCTCGCTCGAACAATCAAAGACACAGATTTCATTGTTCCGAAGAAGCAGGGAATCAACTTTTTCAAGATGCTCCTTGGAATTGGCAAAGCCTATGGAACTATGTACACCTCCTTTGCCACTTCCAACGATAGGAGATTCAATACTTGGCGTTACGGCGAACGTTATAGGTTGACTACTGTGAATGGCATCAGTCTCGAAGGCGAACCAACCATCACTGTCCTGGACTTGTTTTGTGACCGCGTAGACCTTCGGCACAGAGTGGAAATTAAAGACCTAGGCTTTTTCGAGCATAGCAGAGACAACTTGTACACAGTTGGATTGGAAGGGCTCCTTCTAACGAAAGGTCAGTTCATCTTTGATGTGCCTTTAGATGCTGAGGGAGACTTGAAACAGAAAAGACAGGAGTATCGTATTTTGGATTACCCCTATTTTGTGAAGGATCGTTTAATCATAGGCATGGAAGAAAAAGACCTGAAGGATGTTACTGCGATATTCCTTGATCATGAAATAGGGCAGGGAAGAGAACACATCAACCCCCAGGTTATTCGGAGAGCTTTCGACAAAGACAGGAAACTTGCACTCTCGGTTACACTAAACATAATGAATATCATAGAAAAGGCGGAACTTCTGCCGAGATGGCTTTCCAAAAACGAAGAAGTCACTGTGAGGGCACGGATTGAAGACCTTTTCAAGCAACTTCCCACCATTAACAAGAAGTGGGATCGACCTTGGTGGAATACTGAGGTGGAGACTCCGGATATACAATGAAGCCTATTTCTCTTCTATGAGCTTCTTGACTGCGCCGTAGGCAATCTTCACAGGAGCACCGGTTCTTGATATTGGCAGATCCACGTGTGTCTTTCCCGAGTAGAGTCTGAGACATTTCTCTTGTTTTGATGTAATGTGTAACGTGACATCGCCAAACTCATACCATTTTCCATTGGTAGTTCGTTTTCCTTCTCTCAATTTGAATCCATCTTCAGCTATTGTCAGGGTTGCATGGTAACGCGTTTTGTAGACACGATACCCAACCAGAAGAGAAAAAATCGCCGCGAGCAGAAGAGTCGCGGGTTGGATCGCAATCGGGGCTTTTCCGAAGATGGCAACGGAAATCAGGAATAGTGTGGAGAGAGCGAACATGATGAAGAAGCTTTTTATATAGTTTGGCAAGTCAAAAGCGTCAAATTTCGCCTCGCTTGATTTCAGCAGTTCTGCAATTGGGTTCTCAGAGGTTTTTTGGGAGGCGACTTCTGCTTTCAAAGCAAGACTGTACGTTGATTTTAGTTGTTTCAGAAGTGCCTTTCCGAGAACATTCTTTGAAGAGACCGCTGCTTTTGAATCAACGCTATAAGCCGATATGCCCACTCTGTTGTCGGCTATGTTTTCAATCGCGTCCTTCAAGGTATCATCGAAAGGCGGGCTTTGAATCAAGCCGATGAATATCCAATCTTCTCCTTCAAACTTGTTTTTGCATGATGTTACCAGCTTTCGTAGCAGTTTGACGCTGAATGCAGACGCTGCACAAAAGATGAAATGAACCTTGTACTTTGGCGTTACGAAGGCTGAGAATATTCTAGAGAGAAGGAAACCTTTTTCCTCTAAGCCCCCAGACGCGTACACGGGAATCTTGAATTCGCCTATGTTGTAGTCTTCACGAATTTCATTGAAATTCGCTAGCCAACGGAAGTTTCCTTTGATCAGGCGTTCCTCTACAAGATCCGCTATGAGGTTGAGTTTGTACATTGAATCACCTAGATTATGTGGAAAATAAAAAAGGATGGGGAGTTATAAGACTATTCCGGAGGTATGCTCAGGTACAGAGTTCTTACGTCAACGCCTCGTGTTGCATTTCTGTAGCGGTAGAACACGTAAAGCAGCAGTCCTACTACGATGCAAAGGAAGAAACCTATCGAGCTGTATATTTCATCGCCTACTGGGTTTAGTATCCATGGTGACTCTCTGATGAAAATGAAGAGACAGAACCCTGAAAGCAATGTTGCCACGAATCCCAACGAGACAATTGTGCCAACTGAATGTTTAACCGCGGCTCTATCGAAGATTTCCTTTCGCTCAAGCGGAAGCAACATACACGACATGCAGAACATCATTAGGAAGAACGCGTCAAATATGTCGGTTCCGACAACACCAGCGAAAGCGAAGTAAGTCGTCAGCCCACCAACGTTCGATTCTGCAATGCAGCCGAAAACACCTGCAACTCCAGTCGCAATAATCGACCAGACTGGAGCATGCCATCTTTCGCTTATGTAGGCGAAGCTTTCTGGCAGCATTCTGTCAAATGACATAGCAAAGAAAGTTCTCGATGCAACCAGAAGGAACGGTGGTATGTCATTAGCGAGCCATAGAACTCCTGCTACTGCAATCAGTAATGAAAGCCAACTCATGTCCATGCCTCTGGCAATAAGCGATGCGATTCCTGTGCTCCAAGCGGCCTGGAAATTAGGAATGGCGGCTGCGGCTTCCTTGCCCGGACCAGCATAGCTCAGCCAAGAATATGCTTGGAAGAAACTCCAAGTATGGCCACCCGCGGTAGTTTGCGCAACGTTCATTGCTGCCAATGCTGAAGCAGAGGATGCTGCAAGGTACACCAATATTATTACTGCGCCTGCAGATACCACAACCAAGGGGAGTTTCTTGTTCGCTTCTTTCACTTCACCCGCTATGAAAGTTGTAGCGTACCAACCCATGTAAGCCCAGAACGCTCCCGGCAACGCGAATGAAAAGGCATCGAAGAAACTAGGTATGTTAGCTGCCATTCCGCTGTCCAACGCCATCTCAACCATTTGGGACGGTGAGGCGCCCATGACGTCGGTAACTCCAGCTATGAGCGGTTTCGGGTCCATGATGCCTGCAATCCACATGGCAAAGAATCCCAAGGTGATCGCTGCTGGAATCCAGAACATGACATGCATTATTCTGCCATAAAGTTTTGTGCCAAGGAGTGCCAGTATTGCGAATATCCAGACGACTGCTACGCCTCCTACGAAAAGAGATACAGCATCAAAAGATATTGGGACTCCAGCTATGTTGAAGAATATCATTATCGCTTCAAAGCATGCAACGCCAATAAGTCCATAGGAGAATGCTTCTGCGAGAAACATCAGCCAACCGCTCATATAACCCAAGATGGGGTGGGTTACTCTCGAAATCGTAACGTACCCTCCGCCAGATCTGGGCATGGCTGCAGTGACATATCCTGCTACGTACCCTGTGATAAGCACTATTATGCCAACGACGAGGAAAGCCCAGAACATTGCAGGAAGACCCAACGGCATCAGATCATTCGGTATGGGCATTGGTCCACTAAACTGGAAAGCTCTTTTTTGCCAGCCTAAGCCAACAACGTGCGATAGTATAACAATAACGCCAAGCATAAAGCCTATTTCTCTCACGAGACCTGTAGCTTCTCTAGCAAACAATCCAGGTTTACTTGACATCTTCTATCAAGCACCTAGACTCCATTTTTCTGGGCATGACAATTTAAGACTTTCGATTTTGTGTAGATTTAAATATACAAGCTTCTAATTAAGCATGGAAATGGGGGAAAAAGCGAACTTTGGCTTTTCTGAGGAAAAAGGAACAAGCCACGCGCCTTCTTTTCGCCACAGACATGCATGGCTCAGATTGTGTCTGGAGAAAATTTCTCAACGCTTCCGCCATGCTCAAAGTCAACGTGGCTATCTGTGGCGGAGATTTGACTGGCAAGATGATAGTACCCGTGGTTGAGCAGCCTGATAAGAAATACGCCTACTACTATATGGGCAGAAGCTGCATGGTTGAAAAAGACGGTCTAGATTCTGCCTTCAAGAACATTCGCGGAATCGGGTATTACCCATATCAAACCGATTTGCACACCTATGAAGAGATGGCAAAGGAGCCCAAGAAAGTCGACGAGGTGTTCCACGAGGTCATGATCTCCACGTTGAAAGACTGGCTAGATCTGATACCGCAAAAAGTGCCAGCTGAAACAAGAGTTGTAGTTTGCCCTGGGAACGATGACCGCCCAGACGTGGACAATCTGATAAAAGAGCACAAGTCGGTGATAAGCGGCGAAGGCAAAGTCATTCCAATCGATGAAAGCCACGAAATGGTAAGCTGCGGATGGGTCAACCCGAGCCCTTGGAAAACAGCTCGCGAGGAAGAAGAAGATAAGCTCGAAGAGCGATTGGAAAAATACATCGCGCAAGTTGAAAACAAACAAAATGCGATCTTCAATTTTCATGCGCCCCCCTTTCAAACAAAACTCGACGAAGCCCCCCTGCTGGATGAAGACTTGAACCCAATAATCAGGGCAGGAAGCACAGTCATGGTTCCAGTGGGATCAAAAGCAGTCAAGAAAATGATCGAGAAGTACCAACCGTTTTTGGCACTACATGGGCACATTCACGAAAGCTCAGGCTCCATCAAAATTGGCAGAACCTACTCAGTTAACCCGGGAAGTGAATATGCCGAAGGAGTCCTTAGGGCGTTTTTCATAGAGTTTACAGGCAACAAGATCTCGAAACTTCAACGTATCGAAGGATAAACAGACGGAAATGTCATGGCTACTCGAGAAAGAAGTTACCCGTGATCTTCCTGCGGAGTGGAACGATGTTGTTCCTACCGAAATCTTTCTAAAAGAATCGCAAGAAGTAGCAAATGCGGCACAGCAGGAGGGACTGATTCTTCGCATAATTGGCGGTCTCGGCATAGCCTTACATTCGCAGGAGAAAAGGGATTTTGCGAAAAGGCTCAGGCGATCAGGAACTGGGGTGGCGAAGGGTCAAGAATATAGCGATTTGGACTTCGTTGCCTACCGCAAGCAGAGAGCCAGAGTGAAGGAATTCTTCGCTAAAATGGGCTATGTGAAAAGGAAAGCAACTTTGTCTTCAGCAGCTTCAGAGAGACAAATATATTATCATCCCAAAGGCTGGTTCACCGTCGATGTCTTCTTCGATCAGTTACTTGTTGCTAACCATCCAATTGACCTCCGCGACAGACTCGAATTTGACTTCCCAACAATCACCGTAACAGACATGCTCTTAGAGAAGATCCAAATGTGGGAAGCCTTCAGCCAGAAAGATCTCAAGGATTGCCTTCTACTTATCGCAGCTCACGAAGTCGAAGAGAATAGCAAGGTAGCCATAGACTCGGCATATGTTGCGGGCATCCTTGCGGACGACTGGGGATTTTGGCTCACAGCAACAACGAATCTCAAAAATATGAAAAAAATAGTTTCCGATCTTGACAAAATGGGAGGAGAAGTTGACATAGCGGCGGAGAGAATCAAGGCTAACGAAAGAGAGGAGATCGAAGCTAGAATAAACACAATACTTAACAGAATTGAGAGAGAGCCAAAATCTCTTGGATGGAAAATGCGAGCCAAAATTGGCACAAAGAAGAAGTGGTATAATCCAGTTGAAAGGTCAGATACCGTGGGTGGTTTCGGCATCTGGGAAGCCATCATGAGAAAAAACGCTTGACAAGACCGACAATGAAAGCGAAAGGTTAATGAAGGTAAGTTCAGCGTTAGTTTTCGGGTTTGCCGGTCATAGGGCACGGGTCCCACCTGATCCCATCCCGAACTCAGAAGTTAAACCGTGTTCCGTTCCCGGCTGTAGTGTGGTCTTCGGCCACGCGAACCTGAGAAAGCTGGCAGCCCACTTTCACACATATCGAATGTGTCTGGATATTTACCCAAACTTTATAACTGAGCGCTTATTGTTGTGGGGAACTGGTGAAAAACGGATATGTTGGCGATACTCGCGGTCCTTACGAGTCAATTTGGTTTGGGAGGAGATTTCCTGTCGCAAATCCTCAGCATTGTCTACATCCTGTTCTTCGTCGTTTTCATATTCTACGGCCAAAGAATCCAAATGTACGCGATGATTAGGGAGGTTGAGGGTTCGCTTTACAAACTGAAATTCATGCGTGATGAAGGAAGAAGAACTGCTGTAGAAACGATAAAAGAAATCGGGAAGCCAGAAACTGATCCTGCTCCGCGAGTGGACCGCTACTTAGAATACTTCACGATTCCTCCCCAAAGCATGGACCCGTCGGGGATAGTGTACAAGTTGGACCACATATTGGATGTCAGGGATGCTCGGCTTAAGGACGAAGTGAAGTTGATGGCTCCAGCTACGGACGAGGCGCAGACCTTCAATTTGGAAAACACCTTGGAAGCTGCTATGGCGCTAAACTACATTTTCAAAGTGGTTAGGCATTTCTACATCCAAGGCAAGAAAACATTGAGTTTCTATACGATAATGCAGCTGCAAATGATACTTCCATTGGTGATGAAAGAGGCGGAAGCATATGCAAGCGCGCTGAAAGCTTTTGCCTACGGACAGCCAATAGGCGATGGGGTGGGACCGTTGGTTGCGGCGAAACTCATGCACGGTCAGGAGACACGGAGACTCCCTAAAGACTGTGTGATGGCTACAGTTCCTTTCGAAGGTAGAACGGCACTTGTGATAAAAGCTGAAGGCCCTGGAGGAAACGTTGGCAAACCAGGTGATGCAGTGAAGGCGGTAATCGAGGAAAATGAGGGAAAGATTGCATCAGTGGTCATGATTGACGCTGGTCTGAAACTGGAAGGTGAAAAGGTCGGAGAAGTAGCTGAAGGCGTAGGGGCAGCCATCGGCGGACCAGGAGTTGACCAATTCAAGATTGAAGAAGCAATCGCTCAATACCATATTCCAATAAACGCCGTCATAGTGAAGGAAGACATAGGGGACGCAGTTTCTCCCATGCGGAAAGAGATTTCTGACTCAGTTGACAAAGTGATCGAGAGAGTGAAAAGCGTGGTCATAGAGCGAACCAGAGAAAGCGACAAAGTCATAATCGTCGGTGTTGGCAACACCATCGGCGTGGGACAATAAGAGGATGGAGAGAAATGAAAGCAAATACATCACCCGCAGCAAGCAGGATCTCCAGCTTTTTGTACATGATAGTGCTGGTTGTCTTGGCGCTGGCCTTGGTTGCACTGGCTTTGGCAGTGAATGCATTTTTAGCGGGCGAACAAATCGTCGCTGTTTATTTAGTGGTAATAGGTTTCATTTCATTAGCCTTGTCAACGTATGTGCTGATGCAGTCCCGAACTCGAGCAGCAGCAATGAAGATTGAAACTCCGCAGATACTGACAACTATGGAATGCAGGAAATGCGGCTTCAAGAGCGTCAGGGAATTCCAGCGGGGCGATTATGTGTTCAAAGACCTAGACAAATGCCAGAAATGCGACGACAAACTTATGATCACAGCCATATACAAGGAAGTCAAGGCAAAGGAGAAAACATTTCCATTCTAGGTGAGAACCTCGCAGGCATTGCTTGTGACGAGCACGGTGTGCTCAGCCTGCGTGACTGGTTTTCCGCTTGATTCAACGAATACAGGGTAGCCAATGATCGTCCTTGATTGTAGGAGCTCTTTGAAAGCTTCACCGTGGCGTTCTTCTGGGATTAAGTTGGATAGCCAACGTTCTGCGAACGGCAAAGCCTTGTAATGGGTCTCAATGTGTTTCAGTAGTCGCTTGGCGTATTGGTTTCTCAACGATTTTGCCTTCACTAGCCGGAATATTGTGGTTTCTGTGCCGTCCTCCACGCGGCCATCAGCTTCCGGTAGAGTGACGAATGGCTCCACAGCGTAGATTTCTCCTGCTTTTAGCTTCGTCATAGATAACTGGGAGACGTTTGGTATGGAGGTCCCTGCGTGTATCAAGTATCTCCCGACCGAGTGCCCTGTTAGGTTTGAAATAGGTTTGAAGCCCCGGTTTTTGATTGCATTTTCTATCAATCCGCCGATCTTCGAGGTTGGCATGTCGGCAGATATGTTTTCTATTGCGGTTTTCAAAGCGTGTTCTGCCGCTTCTACCATTTTGGCATGTTCGCTGTTGAAACAGACGGTGAATGCAGTGTCTGTGACGTAGCCGTCAACGTGAACACCTAAATCAATCTTTACGACTGAGTTTATGGGTACCCTCCTTTCATCGTGAGGGGGAGACGTGAAGTGGGCTGCGACTTCGTTTATGGAAACGTTGCAGGGAAAGGCTGGCTGTCCGCCTTTTTGCCGAATGATGTTTTCGCTTTTTTCGCATATTTCTATTATGGGCATGTTCTCGTGTATTGCAGTTCTAATTTCTTCTCGTGCATCACGAAGAATCCTGCCAGACAAGCGGAATTTCTCGACGCTTTCCTTGTCATAACGACTCATGTTTTGCGCTCATCTCTGGATCTATGGTGGGTTTTTGACACTATTGTTAGAAGGCGGCTTAAATGTGTGAAGGTGAGAGGTTATCTGCGCTTTATGTGGAATTCGTCCAGTGTATCCTTTGCTTTTTCACGTTTTTGCCGGTGGTTTTCCAGGAACTTGTTCAGTTTCTCGGTCAGGTCTTTCTTGCATTCGCCGCAAAGCCTCTCGCCAGCTCTGCATTCTTGCTCTTTTTCTGCAAGCTTGTGGTCATCTTCCTCGAAGAGATAGAGATAGTACTGGAATATCGAGCAGACAGATGGGTCAGCTCCAGTTTTTCGTTGTTCTGTAGCTGTTCCCTTGCCGCCGGTGAAAGCGTTCCATATTTTGCGTTTTACCAGTTCAGGTGGGTCCATTGTGAAAACGCTGGTTTCGGGTTCTGAGGCGCTCATTTTTCCTCCCGCACCAAGGCCTGGCAGGAAACGACAGTGTATCTGTGCTGGCTTGTGGTAGCCAAGTTTCTGTGCTATGTCGCGGGTAACCCGCCAGTATGGGTCTTGATCGATGGCTGCTGGTATCAACGCAGGAACATTTTCACCCGTTAGTTTTCGGTGAATGAAACAAGGCGCGGCCTGCAACGCTGGCCAAAACACCCATCCAATATTTGTGCTGTCTTGGAAACCAAAAGTCGCTCGCGCTGTCGAGTATGTTATGCGCTTAGCAACTTCCAGTGTTATGTCGTAGAGCAGGTCAATGTCTTCGACATCATAGATTATGAACGTATTCTCAGGCTTGAACCCCAATGCTATCAGGTCCAGTGCATTCTCATAAGCGAAGTCACGAGTTTTTATGAGCGAGTTCTCATCGTCAACGAGGAATTTCTCGTCATCCGTCATCTGGAAGTAGAGGCGCGTGCCAAACTTTTCCTGCAAGCTGAGCGTGAATATCCAAGGAACTAGATGCCCGATATGCACCGGACCGGATGGGCCTCTGCCCGTATAGAGCACGAATTTTGTTCCTTTCTCGTATAGGTCGAGAACACTGTCAAGATCACGGTGGGAGAAGAAAATGCGTCTTTGAAGTTGAAGATGAAGCGTGCCCGTGTGTTTTGAGACTTTTTTCAGCAAGTCATCCGTGAGAGGTTGGGTTCCGAATTCGCGGACTAGGCGTTCGTAGTCGACTTTCCCCCTGACCTCCCAAGGGGTTACTATCATCTCGTTTTCTCCATTTCCAGACGAAGCCATACGAGATCACTTGAACCTGTTACGCATGAGTGAAATCTTCGATCATATATTCTTTTGCAGGGCATATCGTGCTCCATATGCCTGCAACTGACAATATTTAGGATGGATTGATTCATTGGCTATGCAAGATATATACCGCGTCCACAGCTCAAGTCAGTTATCAACAGACTTTTATTAGCGACCATTAGACTACATATGAAAAATCACGCTTCACTGTCAACGAGGCAAAAATCAATGGTTGAGCTGAGAGCGCATGAAAAGAAACTACTCTTGACCCTCGAGAAATTGAATGGGCAGGCTTCAGTCCACAAGTTGATGTGTGAAAGTGGCCTTCCCGATGCTGCAGTGATGCGCTCTGCGCTGGTTCTCCAAGAGAAGGGGCTGGTCAAGATACATGCTGCCGCACAAACAGTAATCAAACTAAATCCAGAGGGAAAAACATACGCAGAGAACGGTTTGCCTGAAAGGCAGCTGGTCAATGCGGTAGTAGCCTTAGGTGGAAAGGCCCCCCTTGACTGCGCTGCCTCAGAAGCCGGTTTGCAAAAGAAATTTGTTCAGATTGCATTGGGATGGACGCAACGCAAGAAATGGGCGGTTTACGATTCCAAAACCAACATGCTGGCTGTGGCTGTGCATCCTGAGAAAGAGGCAGACGAGACTCTACTCGAACGCCTGTCAAGCTGCCCTGAGAACTTGCCTATGGATCAGCTGGGTGAGGAGGACAAAGCAGCTGCTCAGACCCTGAAAAAGCGACAACTCCTGGTGACCTCAGACAAGACTGCTAGGATCCTTGACTTGACTGAACAAGGCAGGATGGTGGTGCATGAAGACTCGTTGGTGAGAGAGGAAGTTACACAGCTTGCACCTGACCTCATCATCTCTGGCAAATGGCAAAGAGTCAAGCTTCAAAAGTATAATATTTGGGCGCCTGTCGCAAGAACGTGGCCAGGAAAGAAACATCCTTATCTTGCTTTCCTTGACGAAATGCGGGAGAAGCTCGTTAACTTTGGTTTCAAGGAAATGACAGGCACAAATGTTGAGACTAGTTTCTTCAATTTTGATGCTCTTTATACTCCTCAGGACCATCCGGCGAGAGAGAGTTTTGGCATCTATTTTGTCAAGAACCCAGTTCATGGCAGCTTGGATTTGTACGAGGAAGCTGTCATCAGGGTTAAGGCAACGCATGAGAACGGGTGGGAAACAGGTAGCACCGGGTGGGGATATAAATACAGCAGAGAAGAAGCTGCACGCCTCATCCTGCGGGGACACGGAACGTGTTTGAGCGCAAGAACATTGCTTAGTAGAGACCTTGAGATTCCCAGCCGTTATTTCAGCATTGCTCGATGCTACAGACCTGAGGTCGTTGACAAGACTCATCTCAGCGAATTCAACCAAGTCGAGGGGATTGTGGTGGATCCAAACCTCAATCTTAAAGACTTGCTGGGCGTTCTCGAGAAATTCGCAGTTGAAATCGCTGGAGCGGACAAAGTTAGGTTTAAGCCTGACTACTTTCCCTTCACGGAGCCAAGTGTTGAGCTGAGCGCTTTCAAAGAGGGTTACGGGTGGGTGGAGGTTGGAGGTTCTGGCATATTCCGTCCTGAAGTAACCCTTCCGTTAGGCGTGAAGGTTCCAGTGATTGCTTGGGGTTTGGGAGTTGATCGCTTGTTCATGATGCGAGCTGGCATAGAAGACATACGGCATATTTTCAGTCAGAATCTGGACTGGCTCAGGAAAAAGGAGGTTACCTAGCATGCCGACGATCGATGTGAGTTACTCAGAATTTGAGAAACTGCTTAACCTGAAGTTTCAGGGAGACGTAGCTACGCTCGATGAAATACTTGCATTCGTGAAGAGCGAAGTCAAGCTCTTTGACCCGGATCAGGATCTGTTGAGCATTGAGATCAAGGACACGAACAGACCTGATCTTTGGGGAATTGAAGGGTTAGCTCGAGCATTAAAGGGGTACCTGAAACAAGAAGGTGAACCTAAGAGCTACAAAGTCGGTAAATCAATAGTCGACGTTTTTGTTGACTCCGGGCTTGCTGGAATTCGTCCCTTCCTGGGTTGTGCAATCATAAGAAACGTGAAGCTTACTGATACGATTATTCGCGGGTTAATGCACATGCAGGATAAGCTCGATCAGACCTATGGACGAAGCAGGCAGAAGACTTCGATTGGGCTTTATGATTTTGGTTTGATTGATCCGCCTTTGAGCTACGGTGTTTCCGGCCCTGAAGAAACAAGCTTTGTTCCGTTGGGTTTCACAGAGAAAATGACCTTGAGCGAGATTTTGGAGAATCACCCGAAAGGACTTGAGTACGGGCACATTGTAAGAAAACACCTTGTCTACCCTATTCTGATGGATTCAAAGAGGAAAGTTCTTTCGTTTCCGCCGATAATCAACTCAAACGATCTTGGCAGGGTATGTGAGGAAACACGAGACGTGCTTGTAGAAGTTACCGGAACATTGCATGAAACGGTGTTAAACACGTTGAAGCTTGTTTCGTTGGCGCTTGTTGATCGGGGTGGCACAGCTTATGCTGCAACGGTTCACTATATCGCTGAGCCAGAGGTGAGTGTCGTTACTCCCGACTTCGGCAGCAAGGTTGTGGAACTTGACATCGGATACACAAACAGGGTTCTTGGACTGGGGCTGAGTGGAAAGCGCATCGCAGCATTCCTCAGGATGGCGGGTTTTGGAGTGGAGAGAATTAGTGCTGGATCTGTCTCGGTTCGGGTACCTCCTTTTCGTATTGATGTGATGCATCAGGTTGATCTGATTGAGGACGTTGGCATTGCCTATGGTTACAATAACATTAAGCCTTCGTGGCGCGACTTACCAACCAGTGGATGTGCCCGTCCTGAGCAACGATGGTTAAACATTGCACGCGAGTTAATGGTTGGACTTGGATTTCAGGAAGTTCTCACGTATACCTTGACTAGCCCAGAGAACTTGTTGACGAAGATGAACCTTAACGATGAGCATGGGAACAAAGACTGTTTGGTTGAAATTGTTAATCCTAAAGTGGTAACCATGACCTGTCTTAGGAATTGGCTTCTTCCCAGCCTGATAGAGTTTCTCAGCAACAATCAGTCAGTGGAGTTTCCTCAGAGAATCTTTGAGGTAGGCAAAGTCACCGTGCTCGATGAGTCGAAGGAGACAAAAACGAGGGATGAAGAACTGCTCGCCGCAGTTGCGACGCATCCAAATGCGGGTTTCAGTGAGATAAAGTCGGCTTTGGATGCCTTCCTAATGAATTTGGGAGCGTCATGGGAAATCAGGGTTTCAGAGCATGAGAGTTTCATTGAGGGCCGTGTGGGTGAAATAGTCGTTAAAGGGGTAACTGTTGGCGTGGTAGGCGAATTGAGTCCGAAAGTGTTGGCTTTTTGGAAACTTGAGAATCCAGTTGCAGCTTTTGAACTGAACGTGGGGAAAATCTTTTCGCTGAGACTACGGTAGTTCTAAACAAGCTTTGAGACCATGAATACTCAGTGGAGATCTAAGTTTCAGGGACTTGCGAGAGTTCGCTTGAATTCGGAGACTGAATGGAAGGAAAACTTGGGTTATAGGATTTGCGTGGTACTTGAGACTCAGTCTGTCTAATGGCATTTTTGCGACGCGCACAATAGAAGAGAATATTGAAGCTGTCAAACAGCTAGGTTTCGACAACTTGGAGTTCAACATGAAATGCATCGAGGAAAACGATGATGACTCGGTTAAATCTGTGAAAGAATTGATCGGTGCCAGTGGCCTCAAATGCCTGACCGTTCATGCTGCCATTCTTCACGTGCAGAAGAAAAATGAAATTGAGAAGGCGAAATATTACAGTAGGGTTTCGCTGGACTTTGCCCATGAGCTTGATGCCGGTATCTTGGTCATCCACTCGAACGTTTCCCGCAAGCTGCCAGAGAAACTGAGACGCGTTTTTCTGGGTGAGATCTTCAGCGAGCTACCTTCATGTGCTAGAAGACTTGGCGTTAGACTGGCTTTGGAGAACTTGTCCTGTTCTTCAACTGGTTTTGGCAAGGATGTTGTTGAACTGGATGAGGTTCTGGGAATTGTGGATTGCGACGGCACAATGGGCATCACCTTTGATTTTTCCCATGCGACGGCAGCAGGGCAGACCGCTCACCTTCTTGAGAAATACTCGGACAGAATCTGCAACATACACCTTAGCAGCAGAGCACACAAACCATTCGAAGAAGAGACAGATAACCTCAGGCTGCTTCTGAAGAAGCTCCGAGAGCACAGTTACGATGGACCTTTGACTCTGGAATTGACGCAGAAATGCAGCGCTGAGGAAGTCCTGAGGACAATGAAAGTGATCGAACAAACAATTGCGGTTGTCTGAGATGGCGCGGGGTGTGGGATTTGAACCCACGCGGCCTTTCGACCACAGACTTAGCAGGC
>CAZQCX010000019.1:0-27459 GCA_964591705.1 uncultured Candidatus Bathyarchaeia archaeon
TTAGGGAGCGATGGAAGAGCTGGTGTGGCAATCATGATGTTGAGGCTCATTTTGCTCATCCTTCTTACCCTCAGGACAAAGGCAAGGTTGAGCGTTGCATCCAAAATCTCAACCGAGAATTCATCAATCACCTACGCAAGTTTCCAGGGTGGCTCAACGGCAAACTAGACGATTACAAGTAATGGTTCAACAATTCACGCTTCCACAGAGGAGTAAAAGCGTACCCAGCAGCGCTCTACAAGTGTAACGTTAGAAAGTTGACAGGACACTTTCTGGAGCGGAAATATGTAGATCAACAAGGCAAAGATGGTTTTGAACCGAAAAACAGTCGAATCAAACTCTAAGGTCAATCTAGCAGTGTCCGGGAAAGAGACCCCCACGCGCAGACCTCACTGGAGCTCACTCTCACAGTCTCAAACTGGCTCTATTGGCAACGCTGAAGCCTCTTGAAATGGAGAAATGAAGGCTGCCAAGACCGCAAAATCGAAGGGCAAAAACGAATTATGTGGAACAAAACGCCGCTTCAGTGCGAAAGACATATTTTAGTGTTATGTAAGTCTTTAAGCCAAAAATAACATGATCCTCAATGACCTCAGAAAAGGACGAACAAGAATCAGAAATCGAACTTCAACTTGAAGCTGAAAGAAAACGCTCTGAGGACTGCCTTAACCGACTGAAATACCTTCAAGCTGACTTTGAGAATCTAAAAAAGCGGCAGGACCGGCAACTTCTTGAATCGAGATACTACGCCACAGAAAAGCTGATTGCGCAACTCCTAGACGTTGCAGACGAGCTGGAACTGGCAGTCAAGATAGGAAGAACATTGAGTTCAGAGGCAAGACCACTCTTGGAAGGCGTTGAAATGACACTCAATAAACTCAGAAAGGTTCTTGAGCAAGAGGGAGTATCGCCTATTGAATGCGAGGGCAAAGTCTTCGATCCGACGAAGCATAACGCAATCGAATCCATCGAGCGTGAGGGTGCTGAGAGCTGTACAGTTGGCGAGGAGGTTAGAAGAGGATACATGATGAGAGAAAAGGTAATAAGACCGAGCATAGTCAGGGTTGAAGTTCCCCCTTCAGATTCATCAAAATCACAAACGAAAAAACAACAGGAGAAACAACAAAGTGAGTAACACAAAAACCATGGAAAAAGTACTAGGAATTGACCTAGGAACAACCAACTCCGCAGCGGCATTGTTCGAGGGAGGCCGCGCCACGGTCATCCCGAGCGCTGAAGGCCCAACAATGGCTGGAAAAATGTTCCCCTCAGTTGTAGCCTTCACAAAGGACGGACAACTCCTAATCGGGGAATCAGCAAAACGCCAAGCAACAGCAAACCCTGAGGGAACAATCTTTGAGATAAAGCGAAAAATGGGCACAACATACCAGGCGAGAATCTTCGGAAAGGAATACACCCCGCAGCAAATATCCGCGTTTATCCTGCAGAAGATAAAGAAAGATGCGGAAACATATTTAGGAAGCACACTACGCAAAGCCGTAATTACGGTCCCAGCTCACTTTGACGACAACCAGAGACAGGCAACAAAAGACGCTGGCGAAATTGCAGGCTTTGAAGTTATGAGGATAATAAACGAACCAACTGCCGCGTGTCTAGCCTACGGAGTCGATAAGCTAGAAAAGGAAATGAAAATCATGGTATTCAGCTTCGGCGGCGGGACCCACGACGTCACGATAATGGATTTTGGCAAGGGAGTTTTCCAAGTGCTATCAACCAGCGGCGACACCCAAATGGGCGGAACAGACGTCGATAAAGCAATCATGACGTACGTCGTTGAGGAATACAAGAGACAAACAGGAGTAGACTTGACAAATGATAAAACAGCCACAACGAGACTCAAAGAAGCCGCAGAGAAAGCAAAAATCGAACTAACCGCGCTGATGAGCACCGACATCGACCTTCCATTCATTACGTCAGATGTAACAGGACCAAAACATCTTCACATGACGCTCACTCGTGCAAAACTGGAATCGCTGGCGCAACCGATTGTGCAGAAAACTGAAGGAACGATCATCAAAGCGCTTGAAGATGCGAAACTAACTCCGAATGGGATCGACAAAATAATCCTCATCGGCGGCATGACACGAATGCCTCTCGTCCAGAAATTCGTAGAACAACTCATGGGGAAACCAGCAGAACGCGGAGTTGATCCGATGGAATGTGTCGCCGTAGGAGCAGCCATCCAAGCAGCTGTGATAACCGGAGAAGTTACTGACCTGCTACTGTTAGACGTAACGCCACTATCACTTGGCGTAGAAACGCTTGGTGGCGTCTTCACAAAAATAATCGAGAAGAATACAACAATACCAACGAAAAAGAGCCAGATATTCACCACAGCAGCAGACTTTCAAACAGCTGTCACTGTCCATGTGCTCCAAGGCGAACGAACAATGGCAACCGACAACGTGTCGCTTGGCATGTTTAATCTGGTTGACCTCCCCCCAGCGCCAAGAGGCGTGCCGCAAATAGAAGTAACGTATGACATCGATGCGAACGGAATAATCAATGTCACAGCGAAAGACCTAGGAACAGGAAAAGAAGCCAGAATAAGAATCACGGCATCAACCAAGCTTTCCAAAGAAGAAAAGGAACGCATGATAAAGGATGCCGAGCAGTTTGCCGAACAAGACAAGAAGAAACGAGAAGAGGCAGAAACACGAAACAACGCCGACAGCCTCATCTACACCGCTGAAAAGACCAAGAAAGATCTCGCAGGCAAGATTACACAGGAACAGAACGGAAAAATAGATACAGCGGTAACAACGCTAAAAGATGCCTTGGCCAGTAACGACATGGCGCAAGTGAAATCGAAGTCTGAAGAACTGCAGAAGATCCTGCAGGAAATCGGAACTGTTATCTATCAACAGGCAGCAGCAGAGGCGGCAAAGCAGCAGCAACAAGCCGGAACTGCAGGTCCGAATGGTCCTGAAACCTCGACACAAGGTGCTCCTCAGGACGAGAGAGTTGTTGATTCCGAAGACTACAAGGTGAAGTAGAAGCCGAAACAGTTTTGACCAAGCACGTGAATCTTCGAGGTCAGCGGTAGAAGTCATGGCTGAAAAGCGAGATTACTATGAAGTTCTAGACATACAACGAAACGCTTCGAAAGACCAGATCAAAGATTCCTACCGAAAACTGGCAATGCAGTACCACCCAGACAGGAACAAATCGCCCGAAGCTGAGGAGAAATTTAAAGAGATATCCGAAGCTTACGCCGTCTTGTCGGATGACCAGAAAAGACAACAATACGATACGCTGGGACATGCGGGCTTTGATCAACGGTATTCTAGGGAAGACATCTTCAGAGGTGCCGACTTCGACACAATATTCAGAGATCTGGGTTTCGGATTCGGAGACATTTTCCGCCAGTTTTTTGGAGGGGGGTTCGGCGGAGGTTTCCGGGAAAGAGTCAATAGAGGCCGAGATCTCGTATACGATATTGAACTCACACTCGAAGAAGCCGCAAGAGGTTCCCAGAAGGAAATACAGTTTCCGAGAACTGAAAAATGTGATGCCTGCAAAGGTTCAGGTGCAAACCCGGGAACTTCTTCAAAAACATGCCCGAGATGCAACGGCGCTGGAAAAGTCCAGCACATGCGAAAAAGCAGCTTCACAATGTACGTGCAAGTAGTGCCTTGTGCCACCTGCAAAGGTAGAGGGCAAATAATTGATTCGCCGTGTAGAAACTGCCAGGGCACAGGCATTGCCAGGAAGCAACGCACCATAACCGTGAAGATCCCAGTGGGCATCGACGATGGCTACCAGTTGAGGCTAAGAGGCGAAGGTGAAACTGCTCCAAACGGAGGTGAGGCAGGAGACCTCTATGTTCTGGTTCACCTTCTTCCACATGAGTCCTTCGTCAGAGACGGAGACAACCTCATGCACGTGCTTATGATCAACTACCCACAAGCAGCACTCGGCGGAGAAGTGTCAGTCCCAACACTGGAAGGACCGACAACCGTAAGACTGCGCCCCGGAACCCAACCTGGAGAAATAATCAGGCTGAAGGGGAAAGGGATGCCCCGCTTCAGAGGCTACGGCAAAGGCGACCTGCTAATTCGAGTCGGCGTATCAGTGCCAGAAAAACTAACAGCAAAACAGCGAGTGCTTCTAGAACAACTCGCCAACGAATTTGGTCAAGATACGCAATCAAAAACGCGCAAATTCCACCTTTAGCGAAACCCAACAGTTGCGGACCAACCCACGACGATTGCAGCAAAGGAATCGCCTCACAACGATTTGACCTAAAACTTAAATTTTCCGCCACCCAAGATTTCAAAGGATACCCATGACATACTGCGCCAATTGTGGAGAAAATATCTCAGAAGAAGACAATTTCTGTTAGAAATGCGGAGTCAAAACAGTTAAGGACATCGATACCAACGCGCCTACACCATCAGACGAAATGAGGCAAGTATTGGCAAGAATGAGCACAGAAATCGAGAAAGCCTTCGCCTTAGTGGCCAAACAGATACAGGAAGCATTCCAAACAGCTGAGCAGAATATTCAAAAACAGATACAGAAATTACCCGTAGAATGCACAGGCTGTCAGGAACAAAATCTCCCGGGCTCAATCTTCTGCTTCAAATGTGGGATGAAACTGGAACCCAAGGGCAAGGATAGCAGGACAGGCCCAAAGAGAGATAAACAATGATCAGCAGCGCTAAGTTCAGATGGTTCTGCTGATGGCGCCTTAAGCACTCTTGTTGTAGGGTTCCCTGAGATCATTGGCTCTTAAGAAGAGAAACTTTAACTCATCATCGCTTGCACCTTCTCGCATTGGCGTGACAATATCGATGAGATTATCGTTGCGCATGAGGCATGTTTTGAGTTTCCCATCACTTGTCACGCGTAAACGTGTGCAGTGGGCACAAAACTCTCGGTTCTCAGTAGGGTGCACAACCTCAATGGTCACATGCGGAAGATGGTAGATCTTGCGGTTGTGCATGAAACGCCTAGTCTCTACAGTCAAAGCCTTCTGGCTGAGCATTTTCTCATATGAATCAAGAACCTCGTGATATCTCGTGAAATAATTGTCGTCCACATTTGTAGGATCAAGTTCAATCAGTTGAAGTATCGTGCCAGTTTTGCTTGCAAACTCCATCATTGATGGCACAACATTGGCATTAATGCCACTTAGAACAACCATATTCAACTTAACAGGATTCATGCCAACTCTAACAGCGGCTTTCACCCCCTCCAAGACGTCTTCGATTTGCCCGTCGGTAATTCTGTGATAAACCTCGCTATCCAAAGTTGGCAAACTGATGTTCACACGTCTCAAACCGCAGTCGTGCAGTCTTTGAGCTTCGAATGCAAGCAGAGAGCCATTTGTTGTCAATGACAGATCTCGTGAGTCAGGTGTATTTGCAATCCCCGAAACTATTTCGCAAAGGTCTTTCCGCATGAGCGGTTCCCCCCCAGTCAGCTTTATTCGAGATATACCAAGTTTCACAGCTATTTTTGCCAAACGTACAATCTCGCTGACTTCCAGCTCTGGGCATTCCCCACGTGAGCAGTCTTCTCCCTCTTTGTGGCAATAGTCACAACGGAAGTTGCAGCGCTGCGTCACGGCTATCCTGAAGTTCAGAAGAGGACGACCGCAGCTGTCAAACAACACCATTCGTTATTCCCGTGCGTGCCTAACGATGTGGGGCGCTTCGGGCAAAATAAGCATTTCTACCGAAATACGAACAGCATCAGGGGAACCGGGAATGCAGAATAACGCCTTACCCTTCGCAACTCCGGCTATCGCGCGTGACACGAAAGCAGCAGAGCCTACGCGATCGTAACTAATACGCCTGAAGACCTCGCCGAAGCCAGGCAGTGTCTTCTCGAAGAAGGGTGAAACAGTTTCAATGGTCACATCTGATTTTGTAATTCCAGTGCCACCGCAGAAAATCACTGCATCCACCCCAGAGTTATCCAAAACATTTTTAGTTGCATGTTCAATCATTGCTTTCTCGTCTGAAACGACCCTTCTGGAAACGACTGCGTGGCCTGCTGTTTTTATCAATGTTTCAATAGTTTCGCCGGAAATATCAGTTGTCACTTCGCCTTTCTGCGAAGCATCATATCGTGAAGTGCTGCAGACGAAGATGGCAAAATTCAACTTCTTCTGGGCGCCAGCCTTGTGCATTTTGGTGCTTTCACTCAATTCTATGCCCTCTTCATCTTCGAGACAACATGAATGTTTTCAATAGCTGTGGTTGGATATTGCCCATCTGCATCTTTTTCATACTGCTTTGTCATGTCCCACACAGTCAGCAGGGCAGTTGAGACTGCAACCAGAGCCTCCATTTCTACTCCTGTTTGCGCCTTGGTCTTGACAGTGGCCACAACGGTAACATCAGAATTTCCGTTGATTTGAGTCTCAACCTCAACGCTTTTCAGCGGCAGAGGATGACAGAGAGGTATCAACTCGCTGGTTTTCTTCGCGGCTAGAATCCCTGCTATCTTCGCGGTTAGCAAGGGTTCCCCTTTTGCCGTCTTTCCTTCTCTGATTAAATTAATTGTTCTCGGTTTCAGTTTTATGGTTCCTCTTGCAGTTGCTTCCCTGTAGATTTCTGGTTTAGGTGAAACATCCACCATCATTCTCGTATTCCCTCCAAAAACTAACTGACTACTTGTTATTAGACTGTTCCCAAGTTTCTATTAGTGCCCTCACGGCTCCAGCCCTTGCCGAGGTTTCGCAAAATCGGTACATGCGAATCCGCCCGTAGATTCGCTGAACAAGAACACCTTCAGACTCGAGCAACTCCAAATGTTTGTTGGTGGCTGAGTAGTTCAAACCTATTCGCTTAGCAATATCGGATACATTAAGAGTGCCTAAACGATCCAGCAGCCTTAGGATTCTCATCCTCGGCTTAGAAGAGAAGACATCTTCAAATTCCATCGCGTGCCACGGAGTTCAATCTCCAGCAAGTTGAAGTTAAGTCTTATTGCTATCTCAGGATTTTCCTCGATTATTCTGGTTGCAGGGCAAGCATCACCCAGCAGATTCCAAGCTGCTTCAGGCGGGTTATTCAGCTATGAAAGTTCCGATGCGACCAAGTAGCCTCACAAAACCAAAAGCCGTCGCCGATCCGAAGGCCTCTTCTTGAACCAGACGGAGCATGTTGCTTTCTCTAACCAGATCAGCCCGAAGCTTCTGGTAAAACAAGGCGAAGCTCGCATGCCACCCTTGACTACCATGTTTTTATCGCGGGGGCTTTTTTCCTAGCTTTTCAACAGGCTATTATTCAAGAATACCCGGCAACTATCGATAGTTTCTATTCGCCCACTCGATGTCTTTGAGAGTTCCACTGTTTGCAAGTCCAAGCCAAAAATGACGCGCAGAATACCTTTGCTATTGGGAAGATTGGTGAGCAAAAGGTAGCCTTTTCTGGTTGAGCCCTTGTCTCAAGGTTTCCTCTTGATGCACGTAATTGTGCGTTTCAAAGATACGAGTAACGGTTCACTTACTCTTTTTCAGCGAGTGGTCGAGTTCTTTCTCCAGTTCTCCTGCTGGAATCGAAGGAAGAGAAATATGGGTTGTTCTGCCGCGTGTCGGAATTGCTCCCACTTCAGCTCTCAAGAAACCCAATGCTGACAGGAGCTGGGCGTATTTCCAGATTTGTGTGTGGCTGTGCGGTTTTTCACCGTATTCTTCGCAGGTGATAGCATAGGCTCGCTCGACCTCAGACAATGGAGTGTAGGCACTTTCGCATTTCTTGAATACTCTGGCTGCTCCGAGGAGAAACAGTTTCTCGTGAAAGCCAAGGGAAGCTAACTCACTCCTCTTCACGGTGGGTAAAATGCTTGAGAACGCTATGCGGACGAATTCGGGCAGCAGGATACTTGCAGCCTCAGAGTCTGCATATTTCCCAGCTCGCCACAACAACTCTATGGCAAATCTTGCGTTTCCGCTTTCTGACGCGGCCACTTCAGCTATAAAAGAGACCGTTTCCTCTGGAACGACAGACGGTTCAAAAGCCATTGACACGCGATCGTTCAGAATGTCAACCAACTGGTCTCGCCCGTACTTCGGAAGATTCACAACGTTCTGTTGCAGGGTGCTCCTTGCGCTTTGGTCCAGTTGCTGCAGGAGTGAAAGGTCACGAATGATGCATATGAGAGATAGGCGTTGAGGTTTGTCCTGTCTTGTTTCCTGCAAGCGAGTCAATTTGTATATCGCATCGGAACCCTCGCGTTCGATGAGGCTATCAAACTCGTCTAGCGCGAGTATAATGTGAACGTTTTCCTCGTCTAAACACTGCAGAAGTGTGTCAAGCAGCTCTTCTGCCGAGTAGCCACGCCTTGGGAAGTTTGGACGAAAAACCAACAAGGATTTCTGAAGAATCAGGAAGAGGCTTCCGCGGTACTCGCGACAGTTGATGTGAATGTAGCGAAGCTTGAAGCCACGCTTGTTGCCTTCTGTCACCATGGTGGAGCCGAAACGACGTGAAAGCGCGGTCTTGCCCGTGCCTACGTCTCCTGTTATGATGACGCGTTGTGCCATTCGCGCTGGAAAACGTAAGAGAAAATCGAAGAATTCAGTCAGTAGTTGACATTCTTTTTCCCTGTGAGGCAGTCGGGCAGGAACGTAGTTTATGTCTAGTTTGGATTCATCTTTGAATATACTCTGTCTTAGCAACAGCTGTGCCTCTATTGCAGGATATACTGCATTGTCTTTCGAAGTATATAGTGCTAGTGTGAAGATCAACAACGCTTCGGTCTTGACGTTGATGAAATCCTATTTGCAATCTTGCAATCCTTGATTGGGTTTTGGTCCTCAGAAAACATGCCGCAGCACAGTCTCCCGATACAAAAAGTAAATAAACGAAATCCGTAATCCTTCTTGCGATACCAAAAATGATACCGAAATACTTCTTCCTGACCAAGGGTGTTGGCAAGCACAAAGAACAACTGCAATCTTTTGAGCTCGCACTCAGAGACGCAGGAATAGAGTTCTGCAATCTAGTCAATGTTTCAAGCATAGTACCTCCTGGATGCGAACAGGTTCCAAGAGAAAGAGGGTTGAAAATGGTCAAACCAGGAGAGATAACCTTTGTGGTTTTAGCCAGAAACGCAACCAACGAGCCCCACAGACTTATCGTTTCATCGATAGGTGTGGCAATTCCCTCCGGCAGAAACCAGTATGGCTACCTCTCTGAACATCACACATTCGGACAGACGGATGACAAAGCCGGAGACTATGCTGAGGATTTAGCTGCAACGATGCTGGCTACTACCATGGGGATTCAGTTTGACCCTGAAACGGCGTGGGATGAACGAAAACAGCTTTTCAAGACGAGCGGTCTCATCATCAAAACAGCAAACGTCACTCAGTCTGCGACAGGTGACAAGAAAGGTTTATGGACCACCACCGTGGCTGCAGCAGTCTTCGTTCCAGCAAAAAATGGAAGATTAGTCAAGTAATGCAGTGAAGCGGATATCAAGTTACTCTTGTTTGTAAATGGCTGCTTGATTAAGCGGCATCAACAACCTTTTATTGAAACCAACAGAATCAGAACGCTGAAAGTTTGGGAGAGGGGGTTACTCTTGCAGGACCAGAAACCTTCGAGAAGTCAAAGGAACAAAGCGCTTGGACTAACGATTCTGGCGGGTTTCCTATGGGGGACATCTTTCCCTGCCATAAAAATTGGCTTGCAATATATGGATGCATTTTCTTTTGTATTCTTGAGGTTTCTTGCAGCATCGCTAATTATGTTGGCTGTTTTGCTTGGCGCAAAGAAGCTCGATTTGAGATTTCCAAACAAACGTCTGGTCTTGTTTCTGGGCACGATCAATGGCGTCGCTTATCTGCTGCAGTATGTTGGGATGGTCTACACCTCAGCTGCGAAATCATCTTTGCTTGTCAATCTCAGCATTATCTGGGTTGCCATTCTCAGTCCATTCCTGTTGAAGGAGCACTTGAACAATAAGAGAGTGGCAGGCGTCTCAATAGGTCTTCTGGGCGTCTTCATGATGACAACAAACTTGGACTTTGCATCTTTAGGACAGGGCACGATCATCGGCGACTGTTTGGTAATGGGTTCTGGAATTGCTTGGGCTTTCTTTATTTTGTATAACAAGCCTCTTGCAACGGACAGCAACAACCTGATTCAGTCAATGACGTTCCTTTTGTTGTTCACTCTCATGCCATTACTAATGGTATTCTCCTTTTCAGCCAGTTCTATTAGTGGCTTGGGAATAAATGCGTGGGCGATAATTCTCTATACTGCAATCTTATGCTGGATCGTTCCATACTACCTTTGGCTGAAGGGGTTGAAACATCTGTCGCCTGTGACCTCTGCTGTGGTGCTCCTTACCGAAATAGCCGTTGCTGTGACTTTGGCAACGGTCATTTTGGGCGAAATCTTTACGGTGGTTTCGGGCATAGGCGGAATTCTCATAGTAATGGCTATTCTATTAGCATCCTAGTGGTAAGTCATTTCATGACGTTGACTTCAAATCGGAAACGAAATCGTTCGCTGAGGAGTGAGGTGCGATGAGGTATTCTGGTAGAACTGCGACAGCAATAGTCGAATACCACCCAGGCCTGCTCCTGCTAATAAGAAGAAATACAGTACCGTTCAAAGGATACTGGGCTCTGCCTGGAGGCAGGTCCGAACTAGGTGAAACGGCGGAGGACACCATTGCCCGAGAGGTAAAAGAGGAAACCGGTCTAGACGTCTCAGTGGTAACGAAAATAGGAGAATACCACGAGTCAGGGATTCAAGATGGTGTCGAATACGATTACTATCCAGCCAGCTTTCTTGTGAAGGCATGTAGTGGCAAGATGAGAAAACAGAAAGGTGAGATTCAGGATTTGCGGTTGTTCAGTTGGCTAAAAATACCAGGACCACTGGCTTTTGAACATCTTAAAATGATAGAAGACTTTTTGGTCATATGCAAATCTTTTCAGCATAAGTGACAAGATGGAGTAACTGGTCGCAGCGCTGCTGAATCTGCAAAACTCTATGAACCATCGATTTTATCGTTATAGCTTACCGGTTTCCGCTAATCTAACAATCTTTCTGCTATGGGGACCAGCAGCTTCAGCAGACGCACCTATTGCATGGCACATCACTTTTCAAGAGGCAAACAATATTAATGCTCAGCATCAACGCTATCTCAGTGAAAGCAAATTTGAAGCCTAAGCTCTCCATACCGATCATAATTGTTAATTTCAAGAGTTTTCTCGAAGCAACTGGGCAGAAAGCAGTTGAGCTTGCAAGAGAGGCTGAAAAGGTCAGCAAGGAAACTGAAGTGTGTATTGCAGTGGCACCACAGTTTTCGGACCTGAGCCGCGTGACCGAGGCGGTCGAGATTCCTGTTTTTGCTCAGCATATTGATTCAGTGATGCCTGGAGCTTACACAGGACATGCGCTGGCAGAATCTGTGAAGGATGCAGGAGCTATAGGGACGCTTATCAATCATTCTGAACGGCAACTCAAACTTGCCGACATCGATGCCACAATCAGGCGAGCAGACGAAAGAGATCTCGTGTCTTGCGTTTGCACGAGTAACCCGCGGATATGTGCAGCTGTGGCATATTTGCACCCGGACATAATCAGTATCGAACCCCCAGAGCTGATCGGAACTGGAGTTGCAGTCTCGAAGGCTCAGCCTGAAGCGGTTACCAATACAATAAAGCTTGTCCGCAAAGTCAACAACGAGGCAGTGATTCTCTGCGGCGCAGGCATAAGCTACGGAGAGGATGTTGCCGTAGCACTGAAACTGGGAACTCAGGGGGTACTTGTCGCTAGTGGAGTCGTCAAGGCAAAAGATCCCTACGCAATTCTGCGCGAGTTCGCAAACTCTACAAAGAATTAGCAACGTGGTCATGCTTGAAAGTCGAACCTGAGTGCGCGAGTTGCTTGCTTAGTAGGGCAATGGCAGAAACATATCAAGCAACAACCAACCCAGCGCTACGTTTCAGATGCATGGCGGAAGTGATCAAACTCCTTAATCGAGAGTTTCGTCCGACTGTTGTGCCAGCCGATTTGGGAACGAAGAGAGATCGGCTCATTAAGAAGTTGACAGGTAATCCAGATCCCTATGCTCCCAGCAAGAGAGTCAGCAATGAAAGAGCCGGCAAACTCCTTCCTATTGCCAAAGAATACGTCGAGTCTGGACTGAACCAGCAAGAGCGATTTAGGAAAGCCTGCCTATGCACAATTGTCGGAAACATAATGGAGTTCGACATTCCAGGACACACATTCACTTTTAGCATACTGAGAAAAAGCTTGAGGGGAGCTGCCCAAGACCTAGCAATCAATGATATCGACAAAGCATATGAACTTGCGAAAAAAGCTCAAAACGTCTTGTTTCTGGCAGACAATGCCGGCGAAATCGTCTTCGATAAGCTGCTGGTGGAGCAGCTAAAAAACATGGGGGTTGATGTAACCTACGTAGTAAAAGGCGGCCCAGTGCTGAATGACGCGACAATTGAGGACGTAGAGGCGTCAGGAATCCGAGAGCTCGCAGACGAAATCGCTACCACCGGCGCGGATGCTGTTGGGCTGCTCAAGAAAGAAGTCTCCCCAGAGTTTCTTAAGCTTTATGAAAACGCAGAATTGATTTTCGCCAAGGGTATGGGTTACGCAGAGACGCTGACAGAACTTAAACTGTCGAAGCCCCATTTTCTGTTGTTCAGAACAAAATGTACTCCAGTGGCGAACTACTTCTGCGTGGCAAAGGAGAAAAATATAGCCAAGTTGATGCCGTAGCATGAAACTCCCAGCCATAAGTCTTAGCAGGGGAGAACTTGGTTTTGACGAGGCTGCGCGTAAGGAATGGTTGGTAGTTAATGGACTTGGAGGATATGCTTCCTCGACAGTCTTGGGGTTGAACACAAGGAAGTATCATGGTCTGTTGGTATCAGCCCTTCATCCTCCAGCTGATCGAACTGTGTGCCTTTCGAAGCTTGATGATGAAGTAGTGACAGAAAATACGGCTTATCCGCTTCATTCCAACGAGTTTGAGAACAGTATCTTCCCTCAAGGTCATTTGTTCCTTAAAGCCTTCTCAGTTTCTCCATTCCCAAAGTATTGTTACACAACTGAAGCCGTGGAAGTCGAAAAGACGATTTTCATGCCAAATGGGAGAAATGCGGTGGCGACACTCTACAAGATCCAAGCCAGAAACCAAAGCAGCGCGTTCAGAATCCATCCACTGCTGAACTTCAGACATTATCATTCTGTTACGAACATGAAGAAGAGAGAGACAGATGTACTCCAAAAATCAAATCAGAATCGCGTTGAAGTTGCTACTATCGACCCTCAGGTCACAGTTATCCTGCTGGCGACCGAAGGAGAATTCAAGAAGCGCCCAGCCTTGATAGAGCGTCTGTTCTACCGGGAAGAAGCAGCACGCATGGAAAGTTGCTTCGACGATTGCTATCTACCGGGATTCTTTGAGGTTCAAGTCATGCCAAACCAGATGAAGACTTTTGCCATTGTTGCGGCTGCAGAAGAAGACAGGAATGCCGCTCTCGCTGCTTTGGAAGCAACCGGGGAAACCACAAATGCTGTTAACATGCTATTTGAGAACAAAATGTCAACCAAAATTCAAACAGCAGAAAGATTTTGCAATCAGCATGAACGAGTATGTGGCAACAACTGGCTTGGATGGATTATCCAAGCAGCAGATACATTTGTCGTTACAAACGCAATTGATTCTCGATCCATAATTGCGGGCTACCACTGGTTTGAAACGTGGGGAAGAGACACATTCATCTCCTTGCCCGGCTTGACCTTAGCAACAGGCAGAAACGAGGATGCAAAACGGATTCTCTTAGGTTCCGCAAAGCACCTTAGAAATGGTATAGTACCGAACTACGTATCTGACAAGGCAAGCGAACCAGTCTACAACACTGCAGACTCCACGCTATGGTTCGTAAACGCAGTGCTTCAGTACCTTGGATATACTGGCGACTTTGAATTTGTTCGCACACATCTCTGGGAAAAACTCAAAGAGATCCTTGAGCATCACATCAAAGGAACTGAATACGGTATACACGTCGATCAAGACGGACTTTTGGCGCATGGACCGCAGCTTACATGGATGGACTGCCAAGTCGACGGCAAGCCAGTAACTCCAAGAGGTGGGAAAGCTGTTGAGATTCAAGCTCTATGGTACAATGCTTTGAGGACCATGCAGTTTCTTGCTGACAGATTTGGGGAGAAGAGAATTGCACAGTCATGTTCTAGTTTAGCGGAAAGGACCAGAGAAAGCTTCAACCGCAAATTCTGGAATCCCGAGAAGAAATGCTTTTTTGACACTATTAACGAGTGGAGCGTTGAAACCGCCATTAGACCTAATCAGATAATCTGCGCAAGCCTCCACTACTCAATGATCAACAGGGACAAGGCTGAATCGATGATAGATGTTGTGCGTCGCGAGCTGGCAACGCCATATGGTTTGCGGACTCTGGCTAGGTCTGAACCTGAATACGTAGGAGTTTACGCTGGCGAGAGGAGAAAAAGAGATCAAGCGTATCACAATGGCACCATCTGGCCTTGGCTGTTAGGTCCGTTTGTTTCAGCTTATCTCAAAACAAAGGGATACAGCAAACAAAACAGAGAGACAGTATTCATGCTGTTCCTTGAACCGTTACTTTCGCAGCAGATCCATCAGGCAGGCTTGGGAGCGATAAGCGAAATCTTCGATGGCGAGCCGCCTCATACTCCGAGAGGTTGCATAAGTCAAGCTTGGAGCGTAGCTGAACCGCTTCGAGCCTATCTTGAAGACGTACTGCAAATAAGACCGAAATACGAAGAACAGGTTCTGGCACCCTAAGGCTCGATAGCTTTCTTCAGTTCTTTCGCAGCTGCTTCAGGCGGAATCGTGTTTATGTACACGCCGGTGCTTTTCTCAAAGCCTGCCCAGATAACGAGCTTCGGATAGACTTCGAGATGCCAGTGGTAGTATTTCTGGTCATCTTTGTTAACCGAGAGGTGTATGCCGTAGTTGTAGGGTGGATCATTGAGGAGATTCTTGAGAGCTTTCAAGGTGGACCTCAGCATGACTGCGAAGGCGTCTATTTCAGAGCGCCCCAGATCTAGCAGATTAATCGCATGCTTTTTTGGGATTATCCAGAATTCCATGGGGTTTTTGCTTGCGTATGGTGCTATAGCTGTGAAATCTGAATTATGATGCACTAGTCTTGGGCCACCAGTTTCGTTTTCTATCATTTCACAAAATACACATTTTTGATTTTTCTTCCAAAATTGGAAGCTGGCTCTTATCTCAGTGGCTACAATTGAGGGAACAAAGGGCATAGCTATTAGCTGGCTGTGGGCATGTGTGAGCGAGGCACCCGCTTGCTGGCCATGATTTCTAAAAACTGAAACATACTTGACATATGGTTTTTCAGCAAGCTCTTGCATTCTGTCAAAGTAGGCATTTGTGACGTTTACGATTTGTGAGAGCTTCGCGTCTGCAGGGTGAGCGTCGTGTACAGGGGATTCGATCAAAACTTCATGATGCCCAACTGCCAATCTGAACCCATTACGCCTCACTATTCTTTCCCTGTAAGCCCCTGCCTGCGGAGGGGCAAACGCGGGGTAAAGGTTGGGAACGCAGCGAACAAGCCAGTCTTTGGGGCGATCCCCGTCTTTATCCTTGTCTCTGAAAATCTGACCCCGGCTGCTTCTGTACAGCATGATTGCAGCAGGAGTCAGGTGTTCATTGCCTGGGCACAGGGGGCAGACACCTACTTGGGCGTTAGAGTTATCTTCTTTATGTCTTGCAAAATCTGTTGGTCTTCTGGCTCGCTCTGTTGCTATCACGACCCAACGATCAAGCAAGAAATCTTTTCTCAACTCATTGTGAATCATGAGCTCTGCTCCGACAGAGTAGTGATCAGCTTGGGCATTTTAGTATTTCCAGTCAACGCGGAAGTTGAAGAATTGTTGAAAGTGAGGAAACAATCTCGAGCAGAGGTTCACCATTGGTGATGGTGTAAAAGCTTTTAGGTTTGCTGCACTAAATCCATTTGGTTGAGACAAATGACAAAAATTACGCGGGTAGGTGTCACATTCCCGCCTGATCTCCTTAGAGACCTCGACGAAATCTCGGCTAAGATAGGCTACAAGAGCCGCTCAAAAGCCATACAGAACGCTGTAGCGCTGTTCATTTCAGATAAGAAATGGATAGTGGAAGAAGACACAGATCAAACAGGCTTGCTTCTCATGGTTTACGACCATGAAGTCAAAGGATTAGAGACTGGACTTACTGAGACCCAGCACCATCATGCCTCTGTAGTCTCGTCTACAATGCACATCCACATCGGTGAACGGGATTGTTTGGAAGCCATAGCAGTCAGGGGAAAGGCAAGTGAGATTCGAGAGTTGAGTAACGAGCTGACAACAAAGAAAGGGGTAAAAATCCTGAAGACTATGATTGTTTCACTCTAACCGAGGCAGTGCTCTCGAACATGCGTTCCAAGGACTTCCGCGCTTTCAAGGCTGTTCTTTCAGGAACTCTCACGACGTATTTTTCCTCCTTTAGTGCGGTATAGAGCCGCTCAAGCGTCGTGAGTTTCATGTTTGGACACACCGCATCGCCGTAGGCGACCATGAACTTTTTTTTCGGATTCTCTTTCCTTAAGCGATGAAGAATTCCCTCTTCCGTACCCACGATGAACTCTTTTGCTCCTGATCCCGATGCAAAGTTGCACATCTGTGAAGTGCTACCTACGAAGTTAGCGGCTCGTCGCATTTCCACGCTGCATTCAGGATGCACCAGCACTTTTGCACTGGGATATTGATTCTTTAGCACGATCACGTCTTCGGGTTGGAATAGAAGGTGAGTTGGGCAGAACCCCCATTCGGGCACGGGGATTATGGTCTTGCCGGTTTTTTCAGCGACGTATTCGGCTAAGTTACGATCTGGACCGAACAGGACAGTTTGTGCGTCAAGAGAATTGACCACTTCGACGGCGTTTGCGCTGGTGCAGCAGACGTCGCATTGGGCTTTGGTTGCAGCGAGAGTGTTGACGTAGAGAACGATTGGAACACGTGGGTGAAGAGCTTTCCGCCGCCTGACTTCTTCGACGGTGAGCATTTGCGCCATCGGGCATCTTGCTCCTAGTGTTGGCAACAATACTTTCTTGCTTGGGTTTAGTATGGCTGCTGATTCAGCCATGAAGTCAACGGCACAGAAAACTATGATTTCGGCGTCTTTTTCAAGCATGGCTTTTCGGCTTAGTTCAATGCTGTCGCCGACGTAATCTGCAATATCTTGGACTTCGGGGCGTTGATAGTTGTGCGCGAGAATTATGGCTTTCTTTTCCTGTTTGAGAGTGACGATTTTATCGGTCAGATTCATTGGGTGCGCCTTTGAAGCAAGTGGGAGCAATGCCGAAATAGGAATATATAAGTTTATCCAGCTATGCGGGTTTTCAAATGTTGCTTCTTCGAGAAATGAGAATTGGTTTTGTGCACCTACCCCGATTGTTTTTGGTAGTCCACGAACAACGTTTTTTGGGGTCAGATAATGAGGGACGCAATGTTTTTACGGGTCTGACCTGGTAGGTTATTGAAATTCCGTGGATGACTTGGAGATAGCTATGAAGATGCTTCAAGCAAAAGAAGTAGCCATAGCAATAGCAAAGGAGGGCAGGATCATCTTTGAAACCCGCTCGCACAAAATTTCTGGCTTTCTCGAAGCCATAGATAGCTTGGGTCCAGAACTCGAAGGCGCCTCCGTTGCGGACAGAGTGGCGGGAAAAGCTGTCGCTCTGTTGTGCGTCTACGCAGGGATCAAAGCAATATATGCCTGCGTCTTGAGTGCGAAAGCTAAAGCTGTTTTTGATGAGAATGGAATCATATGCGAGTGGAGCGAATTGGTAGAAAATATTCTTGACTCGAGCAAAAGCAGTTTGTGCCCTTTTGAGGAAAAAGCAATGGCTCTCTCAAACTCGACTGATGCATACCATACTTTCAGGGAACTAGAGAAAAAACTGAGAGTTCAAGCCTGAATACCTCGAACTGTTTATATCCGAGCTATTAAACCTCTAGCATGCTGTATGGAAATGATGTTATGGGTAATGACCTGCTTCATCTTACCGATGCCACTTTTGAGCAGACCGTGAAAAACAATAGACTGGTGCTCGTTGATTTTTGGGCTGGTTGGTGCGGACCGTGCAGAGCCCTTGCGCCGACAATAGAAGAACTCGCTATACAATATTCGGGTAAGGCTGTAATTGCTAAACTTGATGTTGATGAAAACCCTGCCACTGCGGGGAGGTTTCACGTCTTCAGCATACCGACGGTTGTTCTGGTGAAAAATGGGTGCGAAGCCGAACGAATTGTTGGTCTTTGCTCAAAGAGCAAGTATGATGAAGTTTTGCGGAAACACTTGTCGTTTTGATAATCTTGTTGCTTTTTAGCGCTTCATTTTTTCGTACATCTTTTCAAAGGTCCAACGAAGACTAGATTTCAGCTCTTTCAGCCTCTCTTCGTCAACGTTTTTGATTATAATTTCTCGAATTAGATCGCCTTCTCGAACTATGTTGTAGGCAAACATTTTGTCTGGAGCAAGCTGTCCCATTCGCACGAGCTCAACGTCTTTTCTCTGCATTTTGGTAAAAATCTTCTCAACTAGGAAGTGATTGAAGGGTGGTGTGTTGACGCTGAAGTTCTTGCTTTCGTCAGGCAAAACATGCAGGGACCCTTTTTCAACATAGATTATCGCTAGAGGTTCATCGGTCGAGGTTTTTAGAGGAATGACGCTCTCGGGTTCTTGAGAAGGTTGGATTGCAGTCTTTTCTCTTGCAGGCGTGATCGTGGGCGCTTCTTTTGGCTGCTGAGGGACTTCCTTGATGTCTCCTCGTTTGAACCCCTTTTCAAGCAGAATTTGGTTGATCACTTCAAGTGTAGCCATGACTTCTTGCGTTTCTGCATTCAAATCCTCTAGTTGCTTTTCGAGTTTCTTCTTGAATGCTACAAACGTTTTCATCTTTTCAGAATCGGTAGACATGTCCTTCCACAATTGTATCTTACAAGTTTGCGCTTATAGAGTCTTTGACTCTGGAGATTGATCCATCTTTTTCATCTGGGCCTGGTACATTTCCACCACCTCGGCTGAGGTCGTGGCGTCCTCGGGTGACTTGTCTGTCCGGTATTTGCCTGTGAACCTTGGGAACCTTATAGCCAACCCGCTTCCCTTTCTTATGGCATCCATTGCACAAGTGTGAATGGGACTGAGTGTTATCTCGGCACCCAAAATTTCCAAAACCCTTGTCGGCTCGAACCAGACGTCTGCCTCTATCATCGATTGAACACGTGAGTGTTTGCGAGGAATTTCGTGCCTCTTCAGCATGTTGGGCAGGAGTTCCAAGTCTTTGTCAGTGAACCCAGTCCCGCATTTTGTGATCGTTTCAAAAGCTTCTGTTTTTGGGTTGTATGCTGCTAGAAGCAGCGCTCCGTATGTTCCTACACGTCTGCCTCTACCGTGGAAAGCGCCGACAACTACAAGATCTACCGTGTCTTTCATCTCGCTTCTGTAGTCTCGCTTGTACTTGATCCACAGCCACCCGCGTGCTCCAGCTTGATAGACTGAATTATCACCTACTGCTTTACAAATGATTCCTTCGCAACCATCAGCAATTGCTTCCTCAAAAAACTCTTCCAGCTCTCTCACTTTGCCTGCCGGGATGTGCCTAGCTGGTCTTATGCGGCTATTCATTTTGAGAATTTTCCCAAGCACTTTCCTGCGTGCTGGATAAGGTGAAAGAGTTAGATCCTTTCCATCAGCATACAACACGTCAAACATGAAGAGCGAAACAGGATATTCTTTGATTGCTTCATCAATGCCGTATTTGCGGCGACGATGCATCAATTCCTGAAACGGGCGCATCTCCCCTGTTTCAACATCCACAGCCACACATTCACCTTCCAAAATGGCTTCGTTTGCTTTTGTGTTGTCTTTGATGAGGTCAACGGCATCTGGGTATTGACTGGAAATGTCTTCCAGTCGCCTTGAGAATAGAGCGACTTTGTTTGCTTGTTTGTGTGCTTGAATACGTTCGCCATCGTACTTGTATTCGGCAACACATTTTCCACCAAGCTTTTCGAGTATTTCTTCTGGAGTCGAGAGTCTTTCAGCAAGCATCGGTCTTATGGGTTCAAAGACCAAGACTTGGAATTCTCTCATTCCAGCCAATCCTCTTTCAACGAGTATGCTGGCTACTCTTCCAAGGTCTGACGAAATATTATAGGCTCGCTCAACGTGTTCTCGGGCTTCTTTTCCTCCGCCATAGGCTACGGCCAAGGCATCAAGAACAGTCATGTCGGCTATGCCTAGCCTAAGATTTCCCGTGACCGTACGCAATAGATATTTTGCTTCTTTGGGTGACGCGTTGGTCAGCAAACCGCACAGCAAAGATAGTTTCGTGTCAACAGCTCCGCTTCCTGTTGTTTTAGCCATCTTGTCAAGTTGTTCGTAGACTCGTTGCACTGTCAGTGTTCTTTGTCCAAAAGTGAGCTGCTTCCTTTTTGATAAGAAAGTCTGAGCTGTTTCGCCTATGTCTCCGCTTGTTTTCAAATCGTTTGTGACCTCGGTTTCGCTTCTTCCTGAAGCGCGAACCAAAGCCTTGATTGCGAGTTTTTCTGCAACACCAATTTCCGTTCCAACGAAATCAGGATATATTTTTCCCTGTGTTAGATAGACGACTTTGGCGATTATGTCTCCTGGCGTTTTCTTAAGGAGGTCAACTAGCAGAGAGGTCATTTCGAGTCTTTTCGTTGTAGCTTCAATCTGCTCATAGGCATCTGCTATAACAGAGTAGTTCAACAAGCAAACCCCACAGACTATAGAGTGAGTGTAGATTTAAGATTTCATCCAAACATAAGGTGGTTATCATCGCTGATTGTTTTTCTTGATATAACAAACGAGAAAGTAAAAGAAACAAAGAGAGGGAAAAGATGAACATTTCTCAGTTCGGGCTATTCTTGGCAGTTTGGGTGGCTTCTTACAAGCCATCTACTAAGTGCACTGTCCCATCTGGGCAGTAGACTTTGCTGCCTTTCTCTACAAATTCAAAGCGTTTGCTGCACGCTTTCATCTGTGAGCAACCATCGCAATCTCTTGATAGCAGTTTCAGTCGCCTCCTAATATTTTGTCTCTGAAGGATGGCACCCTGTTTTGCGGGCTTGCCACATTGCTTCAGCGAAGCAACATTGGAATGAACCGTGGTCTCTTAAACTTTGCTTACCAGAGAAACAGAATCGCTTATCTGAGATCATGCTACACTTTCAATAATGTGCTATTCATACGGCAATAAAGAATATCACATCAAATCTCACACTTGTTCCAGCAAGGCAGTTTAGTGCTGCAACAGGATTTGCCCCGCAAGCAGATTCTCATAAGCTAGAAACCTTAAGTTTAGGTTCTGATTCCATTAATCTTTGGATGATGAGCTTTAGAGTCACGGAGCCGAAAGCGGTGATGGCGACTCGACGGGCGAACTGACATGCAAAACCCTGGGGGTTGCTATCGGAAGACTTATCCGTCAAGCAAATATGAAAAAGGCAGCAAGACCGTCGTCGAGGTGAAGAGTAAAATGGTTGAAACAAAAGTTGACGTTTCCGAACTGAAGAGTGAGAATGGAGATATGGTAAAAGAACTTGTGGATTTCCTCAGAGAGAAAACAAGCGCTGACATATTAGTTGAGGACAAGAAGCTTACTGTGAAAGGTGAAGGAGAAGCCGCGGGTAAGAAATACATCAAAGTATTGATAAAGAAGTTTCTGCATCAGCGCGAGTTAAAGACCACTTTCAGAGTCATAATGGATAAGGATGACACATTGAAAGTGAAGGAAAGGCGACTCTACGAAGAAGAATAGACTTGCTTTTTCGCTTCCGTATTGGTTTTTTTCTGAATTCAATACATAGAAAGACAGAGGCGTTAGTTTGAGGATCGCGCGTTACCAACATAAGCAAAGAGAATCGTATGGCATTGTAGAACAGCAGCGACTGCATTGCCTGCCTCACCTAGCAAAGCGTTTGGACAAAAGACTGCCATCAAGAATGGAAGACTTCATCGCAGTTGGGAAAGAAGCATTAGACATAGCTGAGACACTTCAGGCCAGAATCAGAGAAGATGAGGGGGCTGCCTTGTCTAGAGATGAAGTCTCTCTAATGGCGCCAGTATTTGCCCCCCCGAAAATCGTCTGTTTGGGACTAAACTATGTTGATCATGCTGCAGAGTCTGGGAAGACAGTTCCCCGAGAGCCAATTTTCTTTATGAAGCCTCGCACGGCGATAATCGGACCTAACGAAAACATAGTCAAGCCCAGCTTTGTCAGAGAACTTGATTACGAAGGAGAACTCGCGATCATAATTGGAAGGAGAGCCAAGGATGTTCGCGCGTCAGAGGCGATGGAATATGTTTTTGGCTACACTATTTTCAATGACGTGTCCGCGAGGGAAATTCAGTTCGGTGACCAGCAATGGACTAGAGGAAAAAGCTTTGACACCTTCGCACCGATGGGACCTTGGATTACAACTAAGGATCAACTGCCAAATACGGATGACCTTTCCATACGTACGAGGGTTAACGGGCAGCTACGTCAAAACTCATCAACGAGGAATATGGCTTTCAAAATCAGCGACATTGTTCACCATCTGAGTTCAGTGATGACGCTTGAGCCATGCGATATCATTGCGACGGGAACACCTGCAGGCGTTGGATTTGCGATGAGGCCTCCAAAATTTCTTGCGCGTGGAGATGTCGTGCGCATTGAAATTGAAGGAATTGGGGTTCTAGAGAATGCGATTGCATAGAAACCGAAAGGGCTGTGTTTTTGCCTACTCGTTGTTTCTATTAGGTTACGGTTCGTCTCCTGCTTTTTGCAAACCTGAATAAGGAGGGGCTATGTTCCGATGGAAACCCTGCTTGTTCCAGCTTCTTTTTCCAAGGTGATCACGTGCTCAGCCTTGTCTGCGAATGCTTCACTGTGTGTAACTGCAATAATCTGTTCGATTGCCTTGAATCGTGATATTGATTCAGCCAAGCGGTCAATGCTGCCGTCCTCTCTGCCGAGACTCTCAGTCGGCTCGTCCAGCAACAATATGCTTAGTCCATGACCTGTTCTCGATTGCATTATGAGTTGCCCCAGACCCAGTCTGTATGCGAAAGCCAGCAAGGTTCGTTCTCCTCCTGATAGATTCGCAACTTCCCTTTCTGCATTGTTTTCACTCTTAACATAGGGAGTGTAGCTGTCATCTACAGTCACGTTCAAGAGAGGGACCTCGCCGGCGAGGTCATCTAAGACTCGCTGAACAAAGTTTCTGAGAACTTTCACGAATTCACCTCTCATTTTTGGTTGAATGCTTCTATAGGCATCGCGAATATTGCTGATTATTTCGATGGTCTTGCCGATTTTCTCCATCTTCTCAAACTTCTGTTGAGCGTGGTCGACTCGTTCTTTTATGTCATCCATTCTTGTGAGAAGCACTTTTCTCTGGTTCTCTTTCGTTCTTAAGTCGGAATCAACCTCGTAGTATTGTCTGAAGGCTTGCTCGCGATGTCTTCTCGCAGTTTCGAGGTCGTCGAGGTTAAATCGGTTGATCTCAATTCTGACGAGGCTCAGCCGCCGTTCGAATTCTTCCGTGAGCTTCTGCTTTTGTTCGATATCAGCGTGTAAGGATTTCAGGCTTTCAGTTTCTTCGCCTATTCGGTTTGCTAAGTCTTCTCTTCTTGAGTTCAGTGTTTGGAGGCTCGAACAGACCTCTTTCAAAATTCTTCCTTTATGCTCAAGTATTTCGATTTCTTTCTGTTTTGTTTCTATTGTTGCTCGTCTTTTCATATTGTCTTCTCGGATTCCCTGCTGCAATTGGCCTTTGTATTCGGCTGCCAAAGGTTGTAAGCATAGAGGGCAGCGGTTCTCTAATGTCAGAGATTCCATTTTTCTCTCATCTTCTATCAGGCTTCGCGCTGATGTTTCCTTGTCTGCTCTGAGGTTGGAAAGTTCTTGTTCCATCATATCCAATAGAGACTGCAAAATGTCCGATGTTTTCGCATGGATTCCGACTTCTTCGAGTTTTCTCTGGAATAGGCGTTCTTGCTCTTCGAGCGATCTCTGTCGTTGCTCAAGGTTTTCGATTATGTTCTTCTTCCCGTTTGAACTCTGCTTGATTGATTCTATGTCCTCTGTGCTGTGGGCAAGGCTTGTCAGTAGTCGTGTTTCTTTGTTTTTTAGGTCTTCGATGACTAATCGGTTTTCCTCCTGCTTCTTCAGCTTCACATCTGCCTCTTCCAAGATTTTCTTCGCGTTTGATAGCTTAGCCAAGGAGTCTTGGAGTTGAATCTCGAGAAGGGCGAATTCACCTGTGACGCGATTGTACTCGTCGCAGAGTTTTTCCATTCCTGTAACATCTGGATCTTTCTCCAAAACCTTGCGTTCCAGCTCGTATTGCCGTTTGTATTCAGCAATGTTGTTCCAGGCGGTTTCGTAGTCGGAGAGCCCGAAGAGTTGGTCTAGCTTCGTTTGTCTTTCTCTGGGTGTGGCGTCAATGAGTTCTTTTAGATGCTCCTGTCTGACCCACACTATTTCTCTCCATAGATCTTTGTCCAGTCCTGTTATAACCTTGAGTTGTTCCATTACGGCTTCGGTTTTCATGCTCGCGAGGAGTAAGTCATTCTCATATAGTCTGAGTTCTTCACCGTCTTGACCTATGCCTTTTCCGCGCCTTCGTATTCCTCGAGTCAGCTTGTATGTGTTACCGCTTTGAGTGAATTGCACTGTGATTTTTCCTGAGTCAGTTCCTTCACGTAGTAGGTAGTCGAAGCTCTTTGCGATTGGTTCTCCAAAAAGTGCAAAATCTATGGCGTAGAGGATTGTGGATTTTCCGCTGCCGAGGGCACCGACTAGGCAATTGAATCCGCGAGTGAAGGGCACGGTGGATTTCGCGTGAGAACGGATGTTCTCAAGCTGAACCGCTTCTATCCTCATTGCTGCAGATCCTCGATGATTTGCTTAACCTTTTCCTCTTGTTTCCGAGTCAAGTTTTCAATTAGAGTAAGTGCGGATCTGGCTATGCGATCGGCTTGTGCTCTGCTGTACTGTTCGCTGAAGATTTGTGTGAAGTATTCGTACGCCTTTGTCTTAAGATCCTTGATGTCGCTATCAAAGATTGATCGTATGATCTCCTCAGGAACTTGACTTTCTCGCAGCTGAATGATCGGGTTGACAAATAGCGCCTTTTCTGCTGAATTTCTAATCCTGACCACGTCGATTTCTGATCGGCTGGATTCAACTGGCAAAACGCCTCTTATTACAGATGTTATTACTGCGCCTTCTGTATCTGCGTCTTTGATGGCTTTAGCTGCCAGTTCGGTGATTTTGGCTGAGTTCATACCGGAAAAATCGTGGTCAAGGACAATGAATTTGCGCGGTGACTCGAGTTCAACAAAGGTCGTTGAGAATCCCCCTTTTTCATTCACGTTAACGTGAAAGAATCCTTTCTGGCTTTCCGCTTCATCGTAGGTTGTTGTTTCTGTGCATCCGCTGTAAGCGAGAAGTCCCGTTTTGAACTTGCCTATGTAGCGTGTGTGTACGTGTCCTGCTGCGTAGTAGTCGAATCCTTCAGGGATTAGTTCAGGTGAAGTTTCGGCTTCGATGTAGGAAGGAGTTATGTTTGGAATGTTGACTGCCGTATGAAGGACAAAAATGTTTGCTGTGTGGCGTTCTGGAGTGGGAGGGTTCTGGTTTATGAATTGTGGTAGCGCTTCATCAGTTTTTCTGCGTGTTCTGAAGTTAGGGATGCCATAGACATAGCAGCAGCCGGTTTTTCGCCAGCATGCTCCTTTGCGTCTTGGCAAGTGGTGAATCAATCCTGCGCTGTCGAGGGGTATCAGTATGGTGCCGGTTATCGTGTTTGGTGCGGAATCATGTGATCCGTCAACTGTCAGTACAGGGATTTCTGCGTCTCGAAGGCGTTTGAAATTTTTGATCGCGTTTTCAAGGGTTGTGTTGGATGGTCTTGCTTGATGGAATAGGTCGCCGGCTATTACCATGAAGTCTGCTTTTAGTTCGATGGTTTTATCCACGAGTTCAGTGAAGGCGTTGTCAAAGTCTTGCCTTCTGGCTTCTAACCCGTATTGGGCATAACCTAGATGTAGGTCTGAGGCGTGGGTGAAGTTGAAAGCCTTCACTCGGCTGTTCCTCTTTCGCATCTTAGATGTCAGGCTTGTTTGCTTTAAGCCTTTAGCACTCATTGAAAGGTGACCTTTGCCTTGGGAAAAATGTATAAACGAGATTGCTCTCTGAATGCAGGCGCGAGTTGCGGTTTAGACATGAATTGCCAGAGGTGCGGAATAGAAACCTTCCTTCCCTTTCAGTGTCCTTACTGCGGTGGTAAATTCTGTACCGAACATAGATTGCCGGAAAACCATTCTTGCTTGAGGATTGAGCTTGCCCGTGCGCCTAGGAAAGAAGTGACGTTCCCTTCGTCTGCTTCTTCTTATGAATACACTGTTACGATGGGGCAAACCCGATTTGGAAAGAAAAGCGTTTTTTTCAGTCACAAAGAGCTCAGGCATCTGACTGTGGCAGCAATCCTTGTTGCTGGAGTCGGGCTGTCTTCGGTGCTGTACTCAGGTTACTTGGTGTCAGGGAACTGGACGGCTGCTTTGGGTGTTTTCGGCGTCTTTGCGGCGATACTTACGGTTTCTTTTCTTTCGCATGAAATTGCGCATAAGGTTTCAGCTCAGAGAAGAGGCTTGTGGGCTGAGTTCCGGTTGACCTTATGGGGGGCGCTTCTCACGACGTTCTCCATGATGTTGCCAATGTTCAAAATAATCTCGCCTGGCGCGGTCATGATTTCTGGCTCAACAAGTCTCAGGGAAATAGGAAAGATCTCTCTGGCTGGTCCAGCAACGAACATCTTCTTTTCCGCTGTTTTGTCAGGTTTGGCTCTTGTTCCAAACAGCTATCAAGGAATCTTTGCCTTTGCAGCGTTCTTGAATGGTTTCATGGCGTTCTTCAACCTAGTTCCCTTCGGGATCCTTGATGGTTACAAGATTTTCCATTGGAACAAGAAGATATGGGGTTCCGCCTTTGCCGCGAGCCTAATCTTGATGATAATGAACTATTTCTCTATATGAGCGTCAGAGGGAAGAATCAGACTAGCTCTATGGTTACGTGGACTTCTTCAGGAACGCGAATACGCATTATTCTTCTCATGACACGTTCTTCGGAGTCTATGTCAAGCAATCGTTTGTGAATACGCATCTCCCACCTGTCCCATGTTGCTGTACCTTCGCCTGACGGTGCCTTCAGAACTGGGACGCGAAGTCGTTTTGTCGGGAGAGGAACTGGTCCGTTGATTTTAACTCCGGTTTTCTGGGCGATACCTTTCAGTTCGTTACATACCTCTTCTAGTTTACCGTAGTCGGTGCTTGTTAGGCGTATTCGCGCTTTTCTTACCATTCGCCCGTCAA
>CAZQCX010000020.1:0-27038 GCA_964591705.1 uncultured Candidatus Bathyarchaeia archaeon
CATGGCTAGAAAAAGTTATAGGGGGCAGAGACCCCTTAAGCCTCTACCGCATCGTCGGAGAAAATGAATATTATGCCAGAGATCAGCGTGGCACTAGTAGGGGTGGGAAATAGCGCTTCCGCCTTGGTTCAAGGCATTCAGTACTACAAGAATTCAAAAGAGGACACCACCGTCCCTGGTCTGATGCACGTGAACTTTGGTGGCTATCACATAAGAGACATCCGCTTCGTTGCGGCTTTTGAAGTCAACAAAGCCAAGATTGGCAAAGATCTTTCTGAGGCCATATTCACAGAACCCAATTGTGCAGTAAAGTTTTCAGAAGTTCCACGGTTGGGTGTTTTGGTTTCTCCAGCCCCGATTCTAGACGGGGTAGCAGAGCACATGAGGAAAGCGTTCAATGTTTATGATGACAGTGGGTTCAACAAATCAGACGTAGCAAAAATTCTTCGAAGCACCAAAACTGAGGTATTAGTAAACTATTTGCCTGTCGGAAGCAGAGAAGCCACGAGGTTCTATGCGCAAGCCGCTATTGATGCAGGATGCGCCTTTGTGAATTGCATGCCTGAATTCATCGGTTCAGATCAAGAGTGGGCAAAACGTTTTGAGACTGCCCGTTTGCCCGTTCTTGGCGACGACATTAAGAGCCAAGTAGGTGCAACAATTTTGCATAGAAACCTTGTACGTTTGTGTTTGGATCGTGGCGTGATCGTGGATGAAACATACCAGCTGAACCTTGGTGGTGACACGGATTTCCTGAATATGACTGTTGAGGAAAGGCTCAAGACAAAGCGTGTGAGCAAGACTGAAGCGGTCACGAGCCTTGTGCCCTACGACTTGCCGACCCGCATTGGTCCCTCGGACTATGTGGCTTTTCTACAGAACAAGAAGATATGTTATGTTACTCTGAAAGGTAGGAAGTTTGGCGACCGTCCGATTTCGATTAGCCTGAAGCTGGAGGTTGAAGATTCTCCAAATAGTGCCGGTGTAGTAATTGACTTGATTAGAGCTGCTAAGATAGCTTTGGATAGGGGAATTGCCGGTGCGCTTGTTAGTATGCCTGCTTATGCTTTCAAGCATCCTCCTGTTCAAGTGCCAGATCCGTTGGCGAGGCAGTGGACCGAAGACTGGCTTTTGGGGAAACGAGATCGTTGAGTTTGTTGAAGAACCCATTTGGTTCAGAATTGAACTAACTGAAAACCGCTAGGATAACTTGATGTACCCAATTGTTTGAAATTTCGACTTGACTATTGTGAAGGCTTTTAAGAGCGACCCGTAATCACAGTATCCTATCTTAGGGAAGGTGAACATAATGGTCAAAGTAGCTGGAAACGAGGTGCCCGAAGGGCTATATTATTCAAAGGATTTTGTTTGGATAAAAATCGAGGGCGACAAAGTGCGCATGGGCATAACAGACTATGCACAGAAATCCCTGAGAGAAATTGTCTATGCGGAGCTTCCACATGTTGGTGACACAGTGAAGCAAGGCGAACCTTATGGAACTGTCGAGTCAGTGAAGGCTGTTTCAGACTTGGTCGCGGGAATGAGTGGTACCATTGAGCAGGTTAACGAAGAGGTTAGGTCAAAACCAGAGATGCTTAATGAAGATCCTTTCGGTCACGGTTGGTTACTCATAATAAAGCCGTCGAACCTAGAGGCTGAGCTGGGTAGCCTGATGGACTTCAGCGCTGCAGTAGAGTGGCACAAAAGTCAGGCGAAGTAAATGCCCCGACGAATAATCGTTATCGGGGCTAATGCCGCTGGCGTTGAGGCAGCCTCAGCTGCACGCAAGAAAGATCGTACAGCTGAGATTACGCTTTTCACAACTGAGAAAAATGCAGGATATTCACGCTGCGGTCTGCCTTTTGCTCTCAGTGGCACGATACCCAGCTTTCGAGACTTGATTGTTTACCCACCCGCCTACTTTCAGATGCTCAAGCTACATCTGCGAACAGAAACGAAAGTCACAGCTATCAACACTAAAGAAAAAACGGTGACGGCAGTGGATAAAGCTGGCTTGACGGAAACACTTCAATATGATAGCCTTGTTATCGCCACTGGAGCGGATGCCTTTATGCCTCCAATTAAGGGAAGAGAAAAACAAGGCATCCTGTCACTGCGGACATTGGAAGATGGCGAAAAGATTGACGCAACTGTCAAAGCGGGAGCAAAATCCGCTGTTATAATGGGTGCTGGTCTGATAGGGCTGGAAACTGGTGTGGCCTTAATAGAACGTGGATTAAATGTGACAATCGTGGAAATGTTGCCGCAGATTCTTCCAATGATGCTCGACGCTGAAATGGCTAAACTGGTGCAAGCAACTCTTGAGGCAAAAGGCATGTCCATACTCACTGGGAAAACTGTTGAAGAGTTCTTAGGAGAGGAAAAGGTCACGGGTATACTCGCTGGAGAAGAAAAGATTAATGCAGATATATTCATCAGTGCATTCGGTGTTAGGGCAAACACTGAGCTTGCCGTTCAAGCTGGAATACCCCTCGGCGAGACAAGGGCAATAAAAACAAACGGCCGTATGGAAACTGACATTCCAGACGTCTACGCAGTGGGAGACTGCGCTGAGGCGCCGAATATTGTCACACATAAGCCATCCTGTGCGCAACTTGGGACAATTGCCGTGAGACAAGGCAAGGTAGCTGGAACGAACGCAGCCGGCGACTATGCGCTTTTCGCTGGGGTTCTGGCTTCAGCTGTGACACGGCTTTTCGACATTGAAGCAGGTGTAACAGGACTGACTGAGACGGCAGCTCGACGAGCTCGAATCGATGTAGTTTCTGGTACCATAAGCTCAAAGACAAAAGCTGACTACTACCCGGCGGCATTGCCAATTAGAGTTAAGCTTGTGGTGGAAAAGGAATCGCAGCGTATTATCGGCGCACAGGTTGTAGGAAGTGAAGAGGTCACGCAGCGGATAAATGCGCTATCGTTTGCGATTCAAAAACAGATGACCGTGAGAGAACTGGCTAAGGCTGACACTGCATATGCGCCTCCGTTGAATGAAACATGGGAGCCAATGGTCTTGGCTGCAGAAATGGTTTTGATGAAGCTTCGTTAGTACCCTATCTTGATTCCTTTCTTCTTGGGCTTCCTATTCTGAACCTCTCCAAGAATGACCTTCAGATCTTGGTATTGTACCAAGATGCGTCGGAAAATTAATTAGGCAAAACCTGCTGTTAAGCTCGAAACATAATAGGTGATTTGAAATGGCGATAAAAGTTGGTATAAACGGTTTCGGAAGAATAGGACGCCTGCTCTACAGGGCAGCACTCGAACGCAAAGCAAAAATCGATTTCGTAGCCATCAATGATCTCGCAGACGCCAACACAAATGCGCACCTTCTGAAATATGATTCAGTCCACGGGCGATTCCCCGGTACTGTAGAAGTCGAAGGAGACAAACTCATCGTCAATGGCAAGCCACTCAAAGTTCTTAGCCAAAAAGACCCTGCGATTCTCCCATGGAAAGACCTCGGAGTTTACTTAGCGGTGGAATCAACAGGCTTGTTCACTGACCGGGAACCAGCGTCAAAGCACCTTCAAGCCGGCGCAAAGAAAGTGCTCATCAGCGCACCTGCAAAGAATCCTGACATAACCCTCGTTATGGGTGTGAACCACAAAGACTACAACCACGAAAAACACAATATTATTTCGAACGCTTCCTGCACTACCAATTGTCTCGCACCAGTCAGCAAGGTTCTTGCCGACAACTTCGGGCTTGAGAAAGCATTCATGACCACATGTCACTCGTACACAAATGATCAGAAAGTACAAGACATCATGCACAAGGATCTGCGAAGAGCTAGGGCCGCCGCCCTCAACATAATCCCCACAAGCACCGGAGCTGCCAAAGCCATCGGAGAAGTTTTGCCCTCTTGTAGTGGAAGAATGAATGGCATTGCCTTGCGCGTCCCAACAGCAGACGTTTCAATAGTCGACTTGACAGCTGTATTAGGAAAAGAAGTCACCGCAGAAGAGATTAACGCTGCAATGAAGAAGGCCGCTGAAGGTTCAATGAAAGGCATACTTGAATACACAGAGGACCCAATTGTTTCATCCGATGTTTTGCACACAACTGTGTCCGCAGTTTTCGACGCTCAGTCAACAATGGTCATGGGAGGTAAAAGCAACTTCGTCAAAATCCTAGCATGGTACGACAACGAATGGGGCTTCTCCTGCCGGATGGTCGAACTCATAGAGTTAGTTGGCAAGAAAGCAGGGTTCTAATCTCCCGGAAGTTAAACTTTAAAAACCCACCACCTATTTTTCTTTTCCAGTAACATGAGAGTGAAAACATGGCAAAGTACCTAACATTAGATGATGTTAAAGTCAAAGACAGAATAGTCCTCGTCAGAGTCGACTTCAACAGCGAAATCGAACCAACGTCAAAGAAAGTCACGAGCGATGTGCGCATTCGGGCACATGCTGAGTCAACCATAAAAGAGCTTGCAGAGAAAGGCGCAAAAACTGTTGTTCTTGCGCACCAGGGAAGAAAAGGTGACCCGGACTACACGCCGCTGAAGCAACATGCAGAGATCCTCGGAAAGATTCTGAAACGCCCAGTAAAATACGTTGACGATGTATTTGGCAACAAGGCAAAGAAGGCAATAAGCGGACTGAAAAGCGGCGAAATCCTTGTTCTCGAAAACGTCCGCGGCTGGGATGGGGAAACAAAGAGCGGTGTATCTGAGCAACAAGCTAAGACTGAACTTGTGCAACAACTTGCCCCTTTGGCAGACTTGTTTGTTAACGATGCTTTCGCAGCAGCGCATCGCGGTCACGTATCGATGGTCGGCTTCACAGCTGTCTTGCCGAGCGCAGCTGGCCGAATCATGGAGCGCGAGCTAAAATCTCTCAGCAGAGCACTTGAGAGACCCGAAAGACCCTGTGTCTATGTTATGGGGGGAGCAAAAGCTGATGATTCACTGGAAATCAGCAAGTTCGTCTTGAGCAATGGCATAGCCGACTATGTGCTGGTCGGAGGCGTGACTTCACAGTTATTTCTGGCCGCAAAAGGAGTAAATCTAGGCGAGGGCAACATGGCTTTTCTGGCAAAGAAAGAGCTGACTGGTTTGATTCCTGGCATAAAAGCGCTGATTCAACAATACCCTGAGCAGATTATGATGCCCGAGGATGTCGCTTTGGATGTTGATGGAAAACGGAAGGAAATATCCGTTGCCAAGTTGCCAACCCAGTATAGTATTTTCGACTTGGGCGCCAAGACGGTCAAGAAATACGCCGATATTATCAACAAAGCAAAATCTATAGTCGTGAGCGGACCAATGGGCGTCTATGAAAACAAAGAGTTCAACTTTGGTACACGCAAAGTTTTCGAGGCGATTGCTGCATCGAAAGCCTTCTCACTTGCAGGCGGAGGTAACACCATTGCAGCAATCAATGAATATGGCCTGTCGGCTAAAATTGGTTACATCAGCACTGCTGGAGGAGCTCTGATAGAGTTTCTCATGGGAAAGAAACTTCCAGGCGTAGTAGCACTCGAAACAGCAGTCCAAACCAAGAAAGCCTAATGTTCTCCCCCTTCTTTTTGGTCGGCTTTCTATCGAAGAGTAAGGCGTTTCTGCCGGTCACTAAGGCAAACTAGAAATAACCTGTTTACTGAATACTGGTAAACGAGGTCGCAGAGGGTTGACTGATATAGTATTTGTTTTCGAAGTGCATCAACCGCACAGGTTGCGGCGGAAGGTGTTCTGGGAGAACAAGCTCTTCAAGCGTTTGAAGAAAGAAGAACTATTCGATCACTATTTCGATCATGAAACTGACAGGATCATATTCAACAGAGCTACGAAGAAATGCTATTTCCCTTCTAACCAAATTCTCATGGATGCCATCGATGAGCATAGGAAGGACAAAAGGAAACCAAAGTTTTCGTTTAGTTTGTCCGGTGTCTTCCTAGAACAATGCGAAATGTTTGACAAAGACTTGTTAGAGTCTTTCAGGCAACTCGCAAAGACCAACTGCGTTGAATTTCTCGAGCAAACCTACTATCACTCTATTGCCAGTCTTTATCCTGAGAAGGAGGAGTTCAAAGAGCAGGTGAAGCTGCACAGGGAGAAGATCAAGAGTCTGCTTGGCTTTGAGCCCAAGGTTTTTGAAAACACTGAACTACTCTACAATAACACAATAGCCCAACTTGCCCAAGACATGGGCTACGAAGGCATTTTTACCGAAGGTGTTGAGAGAATACTGCACGGGAAGTCACCAAACTACGTTTACTTGCCACGAGGCTCCGGAAAGATCAAGGTTCTGCTACGCAACTACAAACTGACAGATGATATTGGTTTCCGTTTCAGCTCCAGATGGTGGAATGAATATCCTCTGACAGCGGACAAATATGCCCGATGGTTAGCCGGAACCGCAGGCCAGTGCATAAACATCTTCCCCGACTACGAAACGTTCGGAGAACATCACTGGCCCGAAACAGGCATTCACGACTTCCTAATGCACCTGCCTGAAGAAATCTTTAGATGGGGCACCCTTCAAATGTCGACGCCCTCTGAGGTCATCAAGAAGTATGCTCCCATAGGGGAGATTGATGTTCCAGAAAAAGGCGGGACTGTTTCTTGGGCAGATCTTGAAAGAGATTCAAGCGGGTGGCTGGGCAACTCGATGCAATGGGCATATTACAACAGTCTCCGCAAACTTGAACCCCTCGTGAAGGAATCTGACGATCCTGAATTTGTGAAACTCTGGCGCTATTTCCAAACAAGCGACCATCTCTACTATATGTTCACTGCAGGGGGCGGTCCTGGGGAAGTCCATAGCTACTTCAGTCCATATGAGACTCCGATGGACGCATTCGCCGTAGCCCAGGCATTGCTTCTGGATTTTGAATCCCGGCTCCGGGTCGCAACACTGACGGCGAATGAACCGTTTCTTTTCCATTTGGGCGCAGGTGAAGAGAATTTCACAGGAACTATGGCATGGAGCCTGAAGGGACTTATTGCGGCTCTTAGCACTGTAGGTTCGGAGGCATTAGAGTTTCATAGTGAGCGGGGCGACTTCCAATCTTGGGCAAAGCACTCGCTTCAGGATGAGACTTTGTCACAACAATTTTGCAGAATAGCGCATTCAAAGCTAGAAGGCGAAAATCTGAGAAAAGCATTGGTGAAGACAGTTGAAACCAGGTTTCTTGCTGCCAGCAAGCAGGTTCAAGAAGCAACCGGACTTTTCTAGTCATAGACGCCGTACGCCTTTATATTCGAATGCTCAAATAATAAAAATCGGATTGAGGCGCGACAGAGAATGAGGGATGAACTTCCATTTCCAGAAAAAGTTCTGCAGACACTTCATAACCTATGTGCCACTGCAGCTGACCTGGCCAGGAGAAGCGAAGAAATCGCTCGCATCATGCAACATGATCAAGGCGAGATCGAGATCATTCTTGATAAGCATAAATCGGAGGGATTCGCTGAAACTTTCATAGACAACGAAGGAAAAAAGCGCTACTACGTTACACCGAGAGGAATAATCAAAGTTTGTTCCTTGTTCACATAGTGAAGCGCAATGCGAGTTATCATTTTCACATGGGAGTATCCGCCTCGAATAGTAGGGCAACTTGCGGAGTATACGAGTTCCCTAGCTACGCAGCTGGTGAAGAACAAGACTGAGGCTCACGTGGTTACATACCATCCTTACCTGACTGGTAACACCGAGGAACCCAACGGCGCAAAGACAACCAGGATCGCAAACCCTGTTAGGACACACATCGGCGTCCTAACATGGGTTTTAACTCTTAACGCGGAAGTTGAACGCGCAGCGGCAAACATATACTACCAAACCAAGAAAGTCGATCTAATAGATGTTTATGACTGGCACTTCGTACCTGCAGCTGTGACGCTGAAATATGCCTTAGGCATACCGTTTGTTTACTCAGTCGAAAGCCTAGAAGACCACCGCTCTCATGGCGCCAATGCACCATTCAATATGGCTATCAAGAGCATTGAGTGGCTGGGCTTTTCAGAAGCAGCAAGTATAACTGCAAAGTCTGAGTGGATGCGCGACGAGATTTCAAGGATATATCAGGTGCCCAGAGAGAGGATTAGGCTCGTGCTACCAACCACAGATGGTTGGATTATAGATGTCCTCAAAACCTACACTGCGGTGGCTGGAGGTGGAAAAGCCAAGTGACCTCAGATTTGAAAGCTATGATGCTTTCTTGGGAGTATCCGCCAAGAGTAATCGGAGGGATCTCCCCGCATGTCTATTTCCTCTCGAAGGGTCTCACTGAAGTTGGCGTGAAGGTGTACGTTGTGACGTGTGACTTTCCAGGCGCACCTGCACACGAGACTATTGATGGCGTCGAAGTCTACAGAGTCGACTCATACAAGGCTCCGTCTCCAGATTTTGCTACATGGGTCTATCTTATGAATCTGAATATGCAGAAAGAGGCAGCTGCGCTTGCGACCAAGCTGCCAGGGAAAATTGACCTTTTCCACACTCATGACTGGCTTGTTGCGAATGCAGGAATAGGGCTGAAGCATATATTCAGAAAACCCCTCTTAGCGACAATGCATTCCACTGAAGTGGGGCGTCGGGAAGGTGTCCACACGACAACTGAAAAGATGATTCATGAAACTGAAGCTTGGCTGACCTATGAAGCGTGGAGAGTGATCTGCTGCAGTAATTATATGGTTCAACATGTTAAATGGGCTTTTGGTTTGCCTAATGACAAGCTGGTCATGATCCCAAATGGTGTGAATGCACTTGCCTATGAAAGTATTAGAAAACAAGATTGTGTATCATTTCGTCGTGCGTTCGCATTGTCTGAGGAGAAACTGGTTCTCTTTGTAGGGCGCTTGGTTTATGAAAAGGGTGCTCATGTGCTAATAAACGCCATTCCAAGAATCTTGGAGAAGGTCAACGCCAAATTCGTAATCGTTGGTAGCGGATACATGAAGGATCAGCTTAGCAATATAGTGAAAAGCATGGGTCTTGAACACAAAGTCCTATTCACGGGCTTTCTCGACGAAAAGAACCTCTTGAGGCTTCAGACATGTGCAGATGTTTCTGTGGTCCCTTCGTTGTTTGAGCCGTTTGGCATTGTTGCTCTTGAGGCTATGGCTGCAAAGAGCGCAGTGGTAGTTACGGATACAGGTGGATTGTCAGAGATAGTGGATCATGACTCTTCAGGCGTGAAAGTGTATCCAAACAATACTGAGAGTTTGGCATGGGGGACAACAAGGCTGCTTTTGGACGAGAAATTCCGCGATCAAATAAGTGAGAATGGATACAGAAAGATTAAAGAAGAATATGACTGGGACAGGATAGCTAGGGATACAAAACGGGTCTATGAGGGTGTTTTGGGCGAATATTCTAAGAGTTTCTGGGCTTGAGTGCCTTTCACTCTGTATTTTGCATTTTCTTACCTTCTAGAATGACTCATTTTCCGATGACTTTCACGTTTTCGACAAGAAGCCACGGCGAAACTAATTGCCCAATCTTTCTTTCATTGTTAGCTACAATTTGTACGTTATTAAGGGCTTCGAAGATGTTGCCTGCCAGCATAACCCCGCGGCTGCAGTGGGTGATCTCGCCTTTCTTGATTTTCCACGCAGGTGTCGCAACGACTGAAAAATCCCCGCTGACAGGGTTGCTGCTGTGCGCTCCTTGGAGGTAGTATACCATTAGACCTTCCTCTATCTCATTTAAGAGTTGATCTGGAGCAATGTTGCCAGGTTCTATTCGGAAATTTGTCGGTTCAACGCTAGGTGTTGATAAATATCCCACTCTTGATGCGTTGCCAGTGCTCACTTTGTCCTCTTTCTTGGCAGCATAGTTGTCGTAGATGTAGTTGCGCAAGACGCCTTTCTCTATGATCAGGGTTTTCTGTCTGGTGGATCCTTCGCCATCAAACGTGGCTGTACGAAGCCCACCCCTAAGCAGTCCATCATCGTAAATCGTGATTGCATTTGAAGCGACTCTTGCCCCTATTTTGCCGCTGAAGGGTGATTGGTTTCTTTGCACATTGTCTGCTTTAACGGCGTTGACTAATGTATAATAAAGTAATTCATACAATGCAAATTGTGTCAGGATCAGTTTTGTCCTCTTGGTCTCTATCCTTTTTGTTTTCAGTGCTGATAGTGCCAGGCGTGCTGCCTCTTTTCCGACCCAACTAGGATCAATTTTGTCACTTCTTTCGGAATTGAACTCAAAGCATACGGGGGTCACGGTTTTTCCCTCCTTCGCCACGGTTGCCAGGCTGCATTCAATCATGGTTCCACTTTCAAATACTGCGACTCCGTTTGAGTTTGAAATAGCAACCGACTGACAGAACGCGCTTGCACTTCCTTCAACTGCTAGGACCTTCTTGCTCGAGTTTACAGCGGATTCTAACATGACCGCTGCAGTGTTGACAAGGTCTTCGGATCGGAGCTCAGCTATCCTGCGGTCAAAAGTTTCTTCCACTTTGGAATAGATCTTTGTTTCCGGGAATCCGTGCCAGTCAGGATCTGGTTTGCTTGTTCTTGCGATGCTAATCGCTTTGAGGGCAGTATCTTCCAAAGCGGTCTTTCTGTCTACAGCATTCGTATAAGCGAACCCTATTGCCTTGTTGACAATAACTCTTATGCCCAAACCTTTGTCGATTGTCCTGCCGCTCTTGCTGATTTGACCTCTTTCGATGCCCACGCTTGTTCCTTTTGCATCATAAACGTAGGCCTCAGCCTCCGCTGTTCCCTTGGCCAATGCAATGTCAACTGTTGCTTGTGCTATGTTCAACGCTTGTTCTTTTTCAAGCACTGCCACCGACTATTACCTCCTTCACTCTTATGTGTGGTCCGCCGTCGCATACAAATGCTGTTTGTCCTTTCCCGCATCGCCCAGGAGCGAGCTCAAAGTCCTCTCCAACCGCATCCACCTTGAACAAGGTCTCCAAGGTATTCCCACTTATGGACGCATTACGAACCGGTTCTGCTATTTCGCCGTTGACTATCTCGTAAGCCTCTTGGATGCCAACTTGGAATGTGCCGTCAAGATTAGCCTGACCGCCTCTAAAACTCTTGAAGTAGTAGCCTGCTTTCACATCTTCGACAAGTTCCTCAAGTGTTTGATCTCGAGGTGCCATGAATGTGTTGCGCATTCGTATGATCGGTTCAACTCGGAAGTCCTCCGCTCTTGCGTTTCCTGTTGGTTCAGCATTGAATTTCTGCGCAGTTTCTCGGTTTTGCATAAAGCCCCTTACTATGCCGTCTTCCACGAGAAGTGTTTTTTGTGTTCTTACGCCTTCGTCGTCATATTTGAATGAACCAAACGCGCCAGCAAGTGTTCCATCATCATAGAAAGTGACGACTTCCGAGCCGATTTTCTTCCCCATGTTGGTCGTTAACAATCCGCCTGCTAGGGCCAAGTCTGCTTCAGCCAGATGACCAAAAGCCTCATGAACGAAGACTCCTACAACGTTGGGGCCAAGCACAACTGGGAAAGTGCCTCCTTTTGGGGTTTTGGCTTCAAGCTGTTCAGCTGCGCGCTTTGCCAGTTTCGTGCCCATTGTTGCAGGGTCTTCTTTATCGAACACTTCGAAGCCAGATGTTGAACCAATTTCTTCTCTGCTTGACGAAAAAATGCCTTTTTGTGAAGCCGTGGCCATTATTCTTGCCCAGACATAGAGCTTATCTTGCTCTATCCATGTGCCTTCGTTGTTCGCGAAATAGGTTGTTCCTGTCACGTCAAGGTAGTCAATGGTGCAGCTTTTGACGCGCTTGTCGTGACCAAGCGCGGCGTGATTTATTTCTGCAATCGTCTCGAGTTTCTCTTCCATCGAGATTTCTGAGGGATTCTTCCTAACTTTCATGGGAACGCGGTCTTCCACTACTTCGACTTTCGCCAGTTTGATAGGTGATTTCAGTTTGAGGCTGGCTGCTTTTGCCATTCTGCAAGCGCTGGAGGCGGCATCTGCGAGAACTTCTTTGTCCAGAGATCCAATCGAAGCAAAGCCCCATGCTCCGTTTATGAGGACTCGGAATGCTACGCCGCTTTCGTTGCCTTGTCTAGCGGCTTCCACACGCCCCTCTTTCATGGTTAACATAGTTTTGGTAGTGTCCTGAGATCGTGCTTCCGCATATTCGGCTCCAAATTTTTGGGTGGCGATGCTGTTCAACCTGTCTAGAACGTCTTTCAAGGAACGTCCCTCTTCTACAACTTTGGATATGAGTAAACTATTGAGAATAAAATCGTTTTGTCTGGTAGTTTCTCCTGTTGTTTCACCAACAACGTGAGAAGTGGCACTTGACGAAGTTGCGGGTTGTTTATCAAGCATTGAAGGATGAGAACTAGTGTGGTGCAGGTTACAGGAAATCCTGAAGGTCTAGCTGCTGAGATCCTCTGCAACGAGGCGTATTAGCAGGGGTCTCTTCAGATTCGGTCTCTTCCAGCGCTAATCTTCCATACACGCCATCATATCCTGGAATGACGTTGACTAAACCTGTTCTCACTTTAAGAATAGTCTTCGCTATTCGGTGTTCTACGATCTCGCTTAAGGCTTGGTACGGAGCGTCGATCAAGATCGCGTATTCATTGCCGAATTTCTCAATTAGCAAATTGTAAGTTTTCCAAACTGCTTGGGTCGATGGGGAATCCACCCCAACTACAGCTGCAATTATTTCAGATAGTGGGAGCAGCCGCATAAAACTTGGTTTGTTGTTGGGCCTGTAACTCTCCGGTCGGTCTGCAAGTTTTTCTACCCGTTGTTCTACACCCTCGGTCAGCTTTCTTCGGCAGACAGGGCAAATATTGCCAAGTCTTTGCGCTTCCTTTGGCGAGAGAGATACGTTGCAGTTTCGATGCCCAGTCCAGTGATATTTGCCGTATGCTGGATCGGTTTCTATTGTAAACTTAAAGTGGGCAGGGTCGCCTTGGCGAATAGCCCCTACTATTTGGCGGTAGCTGGCTTCTTCCAGTTCGAAGACATTTGCTTCTCTTCCAATTCGCCATGGCCAATAGCTGTGGGAGTCGCTGTTTGAAACAAGGGTAAACCTGTCAAGCTTGGTTAAGCGCCAGTTCATGGGGGGATCAGACGAAAGACCTGTCTCCAGTGCTTTTATGTGCTTTGTCATGTCTCCATAGCAATCTTCTACACTGTCAAAGCCGCTGAATGCGCCGAAAATGCTGAACCATGGCGTCCATGCGTGAGCCGGGAAGATCATGTTTTCATCTGAAACTTGCATGACTTCTTCGACCAGCTGTTCGGCAGTCATGTTGAGAATCGGTCTACCATCTGCTTCCAAGTCACCAAATCTCTCTAGCTTTTCATCGATCTGAGCTACTGCCTCCAAATTTGGTGCGAGAATTACGTGGTGAACTTTCTTGGACTCGTTATCAGCATTGAAGATTGTGCACACCTCACTGGTTAGCATGAATTTCACCTCGGATGCAGGGTTGCTGATGAAGCTGTAGAGTCCAGAATCTGAATCTTGAACAAGAGTCTGGCGCAGTTCTCTAAGCCACTTTGGATGAGTGAAATCACCGGTTCCAACAAGATTCAAGCCCTTAATCCCGGCGTAGCGAGCAATCTCCTCTATACTCATTCTCTCGCTTGACGCTCGACTGAAGCGGCTATGGATATGCAAATCAGCGATTATTCGCATTTTTGAAAACCAGCTTTCTTGGTTATTTTCTTGGCTTTCAGTTTCAGTCTCGGCTTTTCCAGTGTTGCCCTCTTTGCAGGACCGATCTTCTCGTCTTTCTTTCGAGGTTCCTTTAGGAGTTTCTCGGCACGTTTTTCCCAGTCTACCTTAAACATCACTACGAAAACTACGACTAGAAAAACAACGGCAAGGGCTGTACCTATAAGGAAAGATGTTCCTTCTCCCTCTACGCCGAAAATATCTCTTATGAGATCTACTGAGAATCTCCCAGCGTAGGCTATTATAAGGTTGGAGCAGAATTTGCCAATTACCGCTGGAAGAAATGTTTGCACAAAGCCGTACCTCATGACGCCGAGTGGGATGAAAAGCAGGTCGTCAGGAAGGGGGGTTAAGGCGAAAGCGAAGACTAAGGCTGGTCCATATTTCTTGAATAGCCCCATCAGGATGTCCATTTTTCTCTTGTATTTGTCACTGATGACTTTTCTTCCGCCGAGGCCAATTAGGTATCCTGAGAATTCGCCGATTGCAGCACCTAGTCCTGCAGCAACTGCTATCCACAAGGGTTCGAATGCGGGGCTACTGCTTACTATGAAGATTACGACCGACGAAGGAATGGGTATGAAGACTGAGGTTGCGCCAAACAAACTGATTAGGAAGATCCCCAAATAGCCGTATTGAAGTGCGAAAGTCTTCATCCAGTCTGCGATCTCGGTGAGAAGCAAATACTCTGAACCTTTCCATTGGTCTATCAGATTCAAGCTTAAAGGATTTGCGATTCATGATCTGAGTGCTTTATCTGAATTGTTCTCGAACGCTCATGTTTTCCGCGAGGCGTGCAGGGCAAGGATAGCTTCTGTCCTAGGCTTTTGTGAGGCTGATTTTGTCTCCCGCTTTGGCTCCAAGTTTTTTCGCTGCGTTTCCCTGGTTTACGGCTATTTCGAGATATCCTTGGCTTCCGATGAGCGCCAAGAATTGGTGAAGCTCGTGATCTCCGTATGTTTTGCCCATATCAAGCTGCAGCTCATGGTCATTGAGCTGTATGGAACAGTTTTCTATTGGATGCAGCAGCACGATTTCTCTTTCGGTGATATTTGTTATGATGTTTCCGAAACTGTCTATGTGCAAGATCTCCCCTGCCAGTGTTGACCCTCGACGGGTGACTTTCGCGAAGCTAGGTTTCACCAAATCGTGGACTGTCGGTCCAAACTCAGTTGGAGAAACGCCATTAGCTAAGTGTGCTGCTGTAGGTGCAAAAATATCTCTTCCGTGGAAAGTGTTTGAAACTCTGGGCAGCATTAGCTTGGGATTGGTTATTTGCCGAGTTTCGAGTATGCCCTCTTTCTGAGAAGCTAGGTATAGCAAGCCATTGTCAGGTCCAATTAAGAATCCCCTCTTTGTTTGAATCAGCAACGGTCGTCTCTGTGTTCCGACTCCTGGGTCGACCACGGCGATATGTATTGTGCCTTTTGGAAAATATGGTGCTGCTGAAGCCAATATGTAGGAACCCATCCGGATATTGAACTTCTCAACTTCGTGAGTAATGTCGACAATCGTTGCGATCGGGCATGTTCCCAAGATCGAAGCTTTCATCTCAGCAACATATGGGTCTCTTAACCCAAAGTCTGTTGTCAGTGTTAGTGTCTTGACTAACATGTGCTCAGCCTCCGTGGACCACTGGAACAAGGACTACTGCGTCTCCATCCCTCAGTTTTGTATCCAAGCCGTCTAGTGCGCTTATTTCTTTTGAGTTGACTAGTATCAAGGCGTTCATTACTTGGTCTTCAAGCTGTGAGGTGACTAGGTTTCGTTTCAATTCTGGTGTTTCAGCGGTTACTTCCATTATTAGCTCTCTGACTGTCAAGCCTCTTCGGTGATTCACTGTGATTCTGTCAGCGCCAGCAGCAGGCCTGAGAATCCCAACTAGTTTGACTGTCACTGTCATTTTCATTACCCCCCATCTGTGAGTTATAGGATTATGATCACGGATATATCGTTAACATTGGTCCCAGTTGGACCCGTGGTGATGATGTCTCCCAGTCCTGAGAAGAAGTTGTGTGAGTCGTTTCGTTCCAGTAACTTCTCTGGATTCAGACCCAGCTAAGCGGTTCGCTTAAGGGTCTTTGCATCAGCAATTGCCCCAGCTGCCTTAGTGGTGCCATCGATGCCGTCGGTACTCAAAGAGGCAACGACGGCGCCTTCCATGTTGGCTATCTTCAAAGATGCTGCAAGAACTAGTTCTTGGTTCCTTCCCCCAAGTCCGTTCCCAGTTACCGTGACTGTTGTCTCGCCAGCAGCAACGATTGCTGCGGGTCTAGGGATTGGCTCATCCGTTCTAGTAACGTTGTCTGCGAGGGAACCAAACATTGATCCGCAGCTTTTGGCTTCCCCCTGTAAAGTGGAAGTCAGCAGAAGAGTGTTTAGCCCTTGCTCCTTAAGATATCTGCATGCACCCACAGCAGCAGTTCCGCAGTTACCCAAGATTAGGTTATGCACTCTTTTGAACGCGGGGTCCGACGGTTTCGGGGTCTCTGCGACAGTGCCGTTCTCTCCTGCGCATACCAATTCCTGAATTGCAATTGGAGTACCTTGCCACAATCCATATTTGTCCAAGACAGCTCTTGCATCTGAAAAAGTAGTTGGATCCGCAACCGTTGGTCCGGAAGCGATGACCTCGAGAGAGTCGCCAACGACATCTGAAAGAACAAGATTGAGAATCGTAGCGGGATAAGCTTTCTTGGCAAGCCAGCCTCCTTTGAACTCTGAGATGTGTTTTCTAACGGTGTTGATTTCGTTGATTCTAGCGCCGCTTTTCAAGAGTCTGTCTGTAAGAGTCTGTTTGTCTTCAAGCGACACGTTCCCTCGTGGGAGACACATGAGACTCGAACCACCGCCTGAAATCAGAGTAATGACTAGATCGTCTTCTTGTGCTTGCTCTGCAATCTCCATCACCAATCGTGCTCTATGCACGCTCGCCTTGTTGGGTATTGGGTGACTGGCTTCCTGCATTCTGACTATGTGGGTCTTGTGTAGTTCACCCTGCGGTACGTTGACTATCCCTGCTGTTATGCGTTTGCCCAAAACTTCTTCGAGTGCCGTGGTCATTGCGCCCGCTGCCTTGCCTCCTCCCACCATATTAATACAGCCTATCTCCCCCAAGTCAAACCTGTGTTCGCCAACGCGTAGAACAGAGTCTTCAACAGTGACTTGTTTCTTCTCGAGAGCCATGGGGTTGACCACCGTCAAGGCGTGCTCTAGGCTTTTCAACGCAAGTTTTCTGGCTTTTCGAGTTTTCTCCGTCTCGCCATTTCGAACAAGCTGGTCTCTGTTCTTTGTTTTGACCATCCAGCAAGTACCTCTTCAATGTCCTTTCGAGCGATTTTCCACTGTTCGGGGTCTTGGGCTTTCAGTTTTCTAGCTTTTCTTCAGTCAGAGTCTCGACGATGTCTGATGCTATCTGGACCAGCTTGTCAGCCTGAGTCATCATAACCTCCCCATTTATCTCTTCGATTTGGGTTAGCTGTTGCACAACGCCCTCTATCCCCATCAGAAAGCGCAGGATTGAATCGTTGGAGGCTGTGTTCTTGACAACTTCATCGCGTATGATGACTTCAATGAATGCGGGTTCTCCCAAACTATAGTAGATGGCGTTTCGGGCTTTTCTTATTGCTTCCAGAACCAAGCTTGGCGCCATATAGGGGATTTTGCGCGCTGCTTCCAGCTCGGCCTTTGCCTCCCGTAGATATCTCAACGCCCAACCTTTTCGGTAAGTATCCATCATAAGTGCTTGTTTCCGATTTGCCGTTAGTCTTCTTCTAATTCTTCTTCTCCTGATTCTTCGCTGATGTTTTCCCCATCTGATTGCGAGAGCGTGCTTGTTATGTATCCAGCAATCTGATTTCTCACTCTTGTGGTGGTTCCTTGTGTAAGCTCGTCTACTAGTCGTTTGTTTTCGTCGAAGTTGGAAGAGAATTTGGTCGGATACTTCGCTACTAGTTCTTTCGCTATTCTCTTTATTTGTTCTGTTTTGACTTTTCCCACGTGTTGTACCTTCTGCGATTCTAGGATCTATCAATCTTTACTGCTTTTTGGCGCAAAGTACCTTTCAATAGGAAAACGCGCCAATATAAGGTTACGCATTAATGATTTACAGAATTTGTTTAGAAATAGAACTTGCAAGCATCTCTCAACTATGAAACAACATTTGAAGTAACTGGAAAGAGAAACCGTGAAGGAGTAGCTTTCTCGGTTCTTCAGGTGAAGAAAGGCAAGTGGTTGAAGAACGTGAAAGAGCGAAATCAAGAGGTTAAGGAAAGAAGCGTTTTGATGCCGATCTGAACAGACAAAATCATGTGAACTTGAAGTACGGGGTAGCCGCAGGCGAGGTTATTGTGGAATTGTGTTGTACGCATTAATAACAAGCTTCTCTCTTCAACTGCTGAAATTGCCATCAACATTGCGTTAGATTGAAGAAGTTCTCAAAATTGCTGCATATCTGCGCAGCAGTATCTTCCGTGTTCATCTTCTTTATCTCTGCCACAGCTCTAACGACTGGTTGTATGAATGAAGGCTTGGTTAATTGCCCGTTGAAGGGTGGTCTGTAGTACCTCACTGGGCCATCGGTTTCGGTTAGAAGGTTCTCCAGGGGCACTTGCTCAATTACTTTGCGAATTCCTTCCGAGTAGATAGCTGGAGGGCCTTCGGTTATGAAATATCCAAGTTCAACTGCTTTGGACAGGGCAGAAAGGGGGTAGCTAAACCAGTGGAGCAGGACGCCTTTGAGCTTGTATGAAGGGAGCATGTCTACTATTTTCTCTGTTGTGCCACGTGAGTGAATGATAACTGGAAGATTGACTTTTTCTGCGATTCGAAGCATCTGATCAAAGATGTACAGTTGTTTCTCCCAGGTTTTCTCGTATTTTGAGTCTAATCCGATTTCTCCTATGGAGACTATTGTCTTCTTCTGGGCTTGGTCGTCGATGAGCTTCAGTGTGTTTTCAAGCTCGTTTTCCTTCAGCACATTTACGTTCCATGGGTGAATGCCTATGGCAGCGTGCACTGTATCTGGGTTATTCTTTGCCAGTTGCAGGGTTCCAAGACTCGTTTCGAGGTCTGTCGCATTTGAGACTAATGCTTTGACGCCAGAGTTGTTGGCTTCTAATATCAGTTCGTCTGTGCATTGCGCGTATTCTGGGTCTGAGAGATGGATATGTGCGTCAACAAGCTTCAATCTTTGGCACCGAGGAAGTGTATTTGGGTGAGCTGTTATTTAATTCTCTTCCCTGCTTGCGCGTCTTATGTGTTGAGAGCGGATTTAATTGGTACTATCTGACAAAAAAGGTTAAATATAGCTTTAAAAAGAAAAAGAAGCTAAAGAGGGTCACTTATGGCCGATTTAGAATTAGCCGTTGCTCCCATGCACCGGTTGTGCAAGAAAGCAGGAGCGGACAGAGTCAGCGAAGCTGCAGCCAAAGAACTCGCCAAAGCACTAGAGGAAATTGGCGTCAAGATCGCCAGAGAAGCATTAGATTTTGCCATGCATGCTGGACGGAAGACAATTAAGGCAGAAGACATCGAGATTGCCGCCAAAAAAGTGATGGGCAAATAACCTAGCTCCCTTCTCTCCTTTTTTGTTTTCTAACCGTTTAGGTTTACAGTATGCTCAAAATGGCAGGTACCTTGCCTGTGTTTTTCAGGCAGATCACTTGCGAAATGGATTCGCTCGAGTGAACGCTGCCCCAATCAATACTTGTCAAATTCTGCGTGCAGGCAGCATCCGAGTAAACGCCAACGTTCACAGCCAAAACAACGCCAGTCGAAGGAATAGCCCGCTGCGAAGATAGAAACGCGAAAGTCAAGGCCGAGCCGACAGCCATGCCGAGAAGGCACGCTGCAGCAACCACCGCAACAGTAACCCTCACATTGACCTTTTCCAACGAAATGAGCTCCGCAAACAAGAGCAACTAAGAAAACAGCTGCTCATAAGCAATCTTGCGCCTGAAAAAGCACGAATCAAACAGCACCTCAAGAAATGCACGACTATGAAAGCACGATCTAGACAGCACGATTCAAAAAGCATCACTGAAAAAACACTTGCCAGAAAGCCCTACAGAAACCAGTAACGGTCAAAGCACAGCAGCAACAAAAAGGCTGAACAAGAAGATCGGGGTGTTCTTTGGGGAGAGCTAAATACACCTTGAGACAAGCAATTATTAATGCTGACATGAAAGGCAAATCTCCAGTAGCGGTTGTCCTGGTAACATGTCTATTGGCTACATTCTTAGCGCAGTCTGTTTGTGCTTATGAAAACACTCAATATGGCTTTTCCATAACTCCCCCAGAGGGGTGGACACTTGAAGATGACACCGCCACAGATGGCTGGAGCGAAGTAACAAGGTTCACTAAAGAATCAACTTTTCAAACAACACAGCCATTTACAATCAGCTACCCTGAGTGGCGCATAAGATGGCAATATGAAACTGGAGTTTCTGATGAACATCCGAGCTTGCATGTCTATGTTTATCCTCAGGAGACTCCTAGCTCATGGTTTGAATCCATAACGAAAAGTGGAAATGAAGAAACCAACGGAACATTGTGCATTCACGACAGAAAGGGCAGCTTCTACCTCGTTATAGTAAGTGCTACGCCTAACTATACGATAGTGATTGAGCAGAAGGCACCTTATCCATCAGTTGTGTTCAGCGACCCATCCAATAACACAGGAGCAAAGATTACAGTATTAGTCAACCAATCCGGCTTGCAACAAGATGACCCTTTTCTAGCCAGCCACACTCATCGCTACCTGGAACAATACCTGTATGAAACCTATCCAGGCTATCTCATAACGCAGAGGGGAGCTAGAGTTGTTGGCAGCCTGAATGGGTATCAAGTGAAGTTCAATGCGTCTGTTGGTGGCAGGGAGATGAGATTTGATTCAGTTATTTTCTTGCTGACCAACCAGACTTTCTATATAGTCTGTGGAGCCTTATCGCCTGGATATGGCAATTTGTCATCAGTCTTTAAGGAAAGCATCAATTCCTTCAGATTAGCCCCTTTCTCTCAAAGCGACACAAACTCTACTCCCCAAAGCAATGCCACTTTTGTGTTGATTGGAGTAGGTGTTGTTTTGGTTGTTGTTTCTCTATTCTTCTTTCTCAGAAGAAAAACAAAACCAGAAGCTCCATATAGAAGAGATTAGGATCCACTAAACCTTCTTTGCTATGCTGTCCCAGATCTTCTGCACAAACACAGTCACAGTTGTTGGTCCGACGGCGCTTGTGTAGACGTCTCCGCTTATGCCTGTCACAGCTAAGCCCAAGGTTGCCAGCGTTTGAATCGCGATGGTGCGAAGGAACCGTTTTCCGCTGAAAGGCTTGTCCTGCGATGCGTAACCGATCAATCCGTAGGCAATTCCGGCGCCGATGCCGACAGCGATGTTTTCAAGATTCAGAATCAATCACCCCCTGTTTACTACGAGTATCCTTAGCGGCTTTTTCCTCCCAGAGCTCCCAGCCAAACTTCACTGCGTTCTTCCGAAACTCCTCAGGGCGGATAAGCCCAAGCTGCGCGGCGTGAATCAAGTCCGAGGGCACGAGTTCAGGCGTCTCTGGACTTCCCCAATTTAGGCGAACCCTAGCCCCCAAAGGATTGAAGTTTGCCTGGTGAAGTATGGGAGCGAAAATGTCTCTTTCGACTTGCCGTTTGATGTAGCGCTGTATGGGTTTGATGAGCATGTCCTGCAGGTCCAGAGCCGCGTTCGCCGAGGCTTCGGTGAAGCCTGGAGTGCTGATGACGCGGCAGGGGCGTTTCGCAGCCCAAATAGAATTGGTTGACGATGTGGTCCACGTAGTACTCGAACCGTGCCCTCGGGTCAATAGTCACTGGATCCAGCTTCGCGGGGGTCTTGCCTCCTTAGAAGAGCCAGGCGCCTTCCTCGCTCTGGTTGCTTTTGAGTTGGTAGATTAATGAATGTTGGTTTGTTCTCAGGTCGCTGCTGAAGCGTCCCATAGGAACTGGAAGTACTCCCTTGCAAATCCCACTAACCCGCCGTGGTTGCTCCATATGACCAAACTTGGTTTATCTTCGCCTAGGAAGAGCATGGCTTCCTTGCCGTCTGCTATGACGCCCCCGCCGAACATGTGGTCTCTTACTCGCAGCTCCTTCACGCCGGTTGCTTTTTTGAGAGGTTCCCAGTCTCCTGCTTTTCCCGCAACCAGAAGTTTGACGCAAACGGTTTTTCTCAGTTGTTCGAATAGTGTGTCTGCTGAAGTGATTATGGGTTTGGCGAAGGCTGGCGCGGCGACCATGATTTCTTTGTTCGCTTTCTTTAGGACTTCCTCCAGTTTTGTTATGACTGCTGTTTGTCCATGTAGGATCAAGATGTCAGGTCGTTCCACGAGTTCTCTCTTTTCATATAGCGGCTGTAACTCGTCTGCGACCAGGCGTTCCCAGGTCTGGTATCTGTCTTCAAATCTTAGTATAGTAGAAGCTAGAGCTTCTGTCGGTGAAACAGGATAGTATTTGAATGGGCGACTTTCGTTGCTCTTGATCCAGCCTTTTTCTTTGAGTGCGTTTAATGCTTCGTAAATTTTTGAGTATGGAACAGAGGCGCCTTTGCTTATCTCCATCGCAGTAAGCTGTCCATGTTCAAGCAGGATCAGGTAAGCGTCGATCTCGTAGGCGTTCAGTCCCATCTCTCGGAGTTCTTCGCGTGTCTTCCCGCTTACAGACACTTGTTTTCCCCTCATTCACCTTCGGAAACGTTTGGAAACCTTATTATGCCTTCCACCGCTCTTAAGCGCTTCGACATTCGAGTGACGAACATGAATCCCCTCAAGGAAACTAGAACAATATGCCCCGAGTGCCTCAAGGCTTTGGATGCGACGATTTTTGAGGAAGACGGCAAGGTCTTCATAAAGAAAGAGTGCCCCACGCATGGAGCGTTCCAGGAGTTATACTGGTCTGATTATGATCAATACATTCGAGCAGAGAAGTTCAGGTACGATGGCGAAGGCATAGAGAATCCGCGGACCCAGAGAGTGAAAGGGTGCCCCTATGACTGCGGTATTTGCCCTGAGCACAAGTCTCACACTGCGTTAGCGATTATCGATATTACGAATCGGTGCAACTTGAAATGCCAAGTCTGTTTCGCTAATGCGGCTGCTGCGGGATACGTGTATGAACCCACAACAGAACAGGTCACGGGCATGCTTGAGAACCTGAGGGCTACTAAGCCTGTTCCGGCAACCGCGCTTCAATTCAGCGGGGGCGAGCCCACGATACGGAATGATCTGTTCGATCTTGTTCGGAAGGCCAAGGAGCTTGGTTTCCGTCATGTGGAAGTGAATACGAACGGAGTTCGAATCTCGCAGAGCGCAGAATACGCCAAAGAAATGAAAGCTGCTGGGGTAAGCACGGTCTATCTCCAATTCGACGGGCTCACTCCTGAAACCTACAAGTTCATCCGCGGCTTGGACCTGCTTGAAACAAAGATGAAGGCCATTCAAAACCTTCGGGAAGCAGGTTTCGCTAGTGTGGTCCTCGTAGTAACCCTTGTGAAGGGCGTCAACGACAGCCAACTCGGAAACATCATAAACTTCGCAGTGAAGAACTTTGACGTGGTGAGATGCATAAATGTGCAGCCTGTCTCTCTCTGCGGTCGACTTCCCCAGCAAGAACGCGATCAAATGAGAATAACGATCCCGGACTTCATGCACTTGGTCGAGCAGCAAACGAATGGCGATGTGAAGGTTTCAGACTTCTACCCCGTGCCGACTGTCGTTCCGGTTTCGAAAGCCGTTGGCGTTCTCAAGGACAAACGATATGTAGAGTTCACGGCTCACCCGCACTGTGGCATGGCAACTTACCTCTTTGTAAACAATGGCGAGATCACACCGATCACGCGTTATGCGAACGTTGAGAAGTTCTCTGCAGCCATGAAGAAAGCCTATGAGACTGCCTCAAAGGGAAACAAGACCCGCGCCAAACTTCGTTTGATCGGTGCTGCAAGACATGTGAAGTTCAGTTTCCTGAGAAAGTACGTTCTTGGCGTGTTGATGAAGGGCGACTACAAGTCTCTTGGCGATCTGCAGAGGCAATCAATCTTGCTGTCAGCGATGCACTTCATGGATCCTTACAACTTCGATTTGAAACGCGTTCAGAGTTGCGTGATTCACTATGCTGTTCCGGATGGGCGGATAATTCCATTCTGCACGATGAACTCTATCCACAGACCGGAAGTGGAGAAGAAACTCGGCGTGCCTATCAAAGAGTGGACGAGCAAGCATAAGGTTGAAATAAGCCAGCCTTTCTAGAATCGCAAACCAAAAAACTGTGGCGGTAGCGAATGGGTGGAAAAAAGAAACTCGGCTTAAAACAGATGGAGAAGCAGCAGGTCAAGGAAGACGAAGACAAGTCAAAGGAGAAGAAGAAAGAGAAAGCTGGTTCTCCAAAGGAAAAGCGAACCACTATCGGTGTGGTTGCTCCAGACGTGAAGAACGAGAAAATCGTTGCCGAGGTCAAGAAGATGCCCGTTCTGACACCTTATGCGGTTGCCACCCGCTTTGGCATTCGGATTAGCGCTGCGAAAGACTTTCTTGAGCAGCTTGAAAAGACCGGGGCGGTTCAGTTAGTTTCGGGCAGCCACAACATCAAAGTCTACAAGCCTGTAGCGGCATAGTCACGATCTTGTTCATGAGATTGTGTTTGGAGATAAGCCGTTTGAGTTTTCCAGAACGAATCTACACAGCAGACGAACACAAGCGGGCGAAAGAACTCATCGACAAAGGATACAAGCACCGTCTATCTGTGAATGGAAGCCTTGACTTTAGGCAGAGGGTCTACCGCACTCTTGAACTCGTCAAGATAGCTGGTTGCTACGAGTTCTTGAGAACGTACATCAGAAAGATTATCGAGATCGATGGTTTGACGCAGCTCCGCGAGACCGAGGCAGCGATTTGGGCCAACAAGTTTGCTGTCGAGAATCCTGTCGATGCTGCGAGTCTGTTGGTTCAGAAGAGTCATCAGATGAAGCAGTACATTGACGGTGAGGTCTACTACGGCGGTGCATCTGAGAAGTTCTCAGTCGAGAGGCGAATGGAGTTTCTCGAAGCGTTGAGAGAAGTGAGTCAGGAAAAGGGAGTCCGAGAAGAATGCGACAGACTGTTGCAGATGTGGAAAGAGAGTTCACTGGCTTACTAGTTGTTCAACCTTGATTCGTGTTCCACTTCTCACTTGCTTGAAGATCTCAAGGTTTTTTGTAATTTTTCCTAGGATGCTCACTGGGCTGTAGGGTTGCGATTTTCCGTAGAAGATGCATAGTGCACTTCCCATTGGCCAGAAGGCGATTGTTCCTGTTTCGACTGTGGGTTTTGCTTTTTCTTCTCCCATCTTTATGGGAATTTCAAAATATACTTCCTCTTTCCATAGGGCAGCTCTGCCTTCAAGAGGTAGCTTTCGCATTATTGTATCCACGGTTCTTGGTGCAAGAAAACGGGCGAGTTCACCTTCCGCTTCGCCAAGACCCTCAATTAGGAATTTAACTGGGATGCGTGAAATGTTTTCCTCAGTAGTCATTTCGTCTTTCCCTTCAGAAGATTGTCCAAAATTTCTTCAAGACAAACTGGTCCTAACACTTGAAGCTCATAACTAACTTTCACAGCGGGTTTGTTCAAATGCATCACTTTTCTCAGGTCAACAGGCGTGCCAATTAACACAACATCGCAAGGTGTGGCTGCTATAGTATCCTTAAGCTCGGCTATTTGTTTTTCGCCGTAGCCCACTGCTGGGAGAACCGCCTTCAGATGTGGATACTGAGTGTAGACTTCCTTGATTGATCCGACAGCGTAAGGTTTCGGGTCAACGATTTCTCTCGCCCCAAATTTCCTTGCTGCAATTGTGGCAGCCCCAAAAGGCATGTCGCCGTGAGTCAACGTGGGGCCATCTTCTATTGTTAGGACTCTTTTCCCCTTCACAAACTCTGGTTTATCCGCAGTGATTGGTGAAGCTGCCTCCAACACGATTGCTGAGGGATTAACAGATTTTATGTTAGTTTTTGTCAACTTGACTTTCTCGGGTTCTGCAGTGTCGACTTTGTTGATTACCACAACATCTGCCAGCCTCAGATTGACTTCGCTTGGATAGTATGTTGTTCCGTGTTCAGCTCTATGCGGGTCTGCCACAACTATGTGCAAGTCAGGTTCAAAGAATGGCAGGTCGTTGTTGCCCCCATCCCAGATAATGATGTCTGCCTCTTCTTCTGCTTCTTTGAGAATTCTCGCGTAGTCTACGCCTGCGTACACGATTATTCCGTTGGCAAGGTGAGGTTCATATTCCTCGCGTTCCTCAATGGTGAGACCGTTTTCTTCTAGGTCCCCGATGGAGGCAAATCGTTGGCAAATCTGTTTCTTCAAATCTCCATAAGGCATAGGATGTCTGACAACAACAATCTTTCTCTTTCTGCTCCTGAGGATCTTTGCTATCAACCGTGAAGTCTGGCTTTTTCCAGAGCCTGTTCTCACAGCACACACTGAAACAACTGGCACTTGTGATTTCAGCATGGTTGCCCTATGTCCTAGAAGGTGGAAATCCGCACCCTCCGCGAGGACCAAGGCTGCTTTTTGCATCAAATACTGATTTGGAATGTCGCTGTAAGCGAAGACCACTTCGGCAACGTTGAGGTTTCGGATGAGTTGAGGCAGTTCTTCCTCAGGGTAGATGGGTATGCCAGCAGGATAGGCGTTCCCAGCCAGTTCGGGGGGATAAATCCGGCATTGGATGCCTGGAATCTGCGCGGCAGTGAATGCAACGACTTCGTATTCTGGATTATTTCGGAAGCAGACGTTGAAGTTGTGAAAATCTCTGCCTGCGGCACCCATTATCACGATTCTTCTCAGCATTACATCCACTCCAGAAATAAATCAGGCAAACTGAATCAACGAAGCAATGGATATAAATGTTGATAAGAGGTTAGAAACCGAAAATCTAGGTGCGGTCGCCGGGATTTGAACCCGGGTCGTCAGCGTGGGAGGCTGATGTCCTAACCAAACTAGACTACGACCGCTTGATTTAAGACTTGAATTGGAGAGATGTTGGTCATGGTTTTGTGCTTGACCAACTTGACCAGTGTCAGCCTTGACTGACAGAGAGATGCCTTGTGATTTTATTAAAGTTTCCAATGCCTTTAGGTTCTCTATTTTGCAGTAGGTGAATCGTGGCTTCTTTGAATCTTTATCTAAATGTGAATAGTGCCTTGTTCTGGCATATGTTACCGCCCCATTTCTGTTTAGGAAGAGTTGGATTGAGCCAATCAGCTTACAGATTGAGCATTTTGCTCTTAGGCATCTGACTTTTCCCATCTGACTTATCACCTGCCTGACCACAATGGGTTGAGCCCAGTGAGCTTGACCAGCTTATAAAGACCACTAAAAGATCT
>CAZQCX010000021.1:0-25248 GCA_964591705.1 uncultured Candidatus Bathyarchaeia archaeon
CATATTTCTGTCGGTGTCAAGCAAGAATTCTTCTTACTGCCGCAATTAGCTTCGCGTTTTCATCCTTTGACCTCACGGTCACCCTGAAGTAACTGTCATCTAATCCAACGAACGTGCTGCAGTCGCGAATCAAAATTCCATCTTCAGCCAGCCTTTCTCTTAACGAGGTGGAAGTCGCAATCTTGTCTAGGATTTTGACCAACAGGAAGTTTGTCTCCGATGAGAAAACATGTAGTCTGCCGATTTCGTTAAGCATCTTGGCAAATTGAGCCTTTTCCGCGGCGATTATTTTCTTGGTGCGTGTGATGAATTCTGTATCTTCAAAAGCAGCTAGCGTTGCATAACCTGCAAGGGTGTTAATGCTCCAAGGCTGCCTTACAGCCTCAAGCTCATCTTTCATGCTTTCCGCCACAATACCATAGCCAAACCGTATGCCAGGCATTCCAAAAAACTTGGTAACGGACCTTATTACAAAGAGATTCTCATGCTTTCGTATGTAGCCAGCCATGGTAGCTTCATTGCATCTTTCCGAAAACTCTATGTAGTTCTCGTCAATGCTCACCAAAACGCCCTTTGCATGGCAAAACTCAACAAGATCCAAAACTGCTTCTTTGTCAAAAAGCCTTCCTGATGGGCTATGCGGGTTGCAAATGCATACCATGCGCGTATCACCTGTTACAGCCTTCTTGATCCTCTCCGTCTCTAACGCGAAATCTTCGGGTAATTGAACGAAAACCGGTTTGCCATGGACTCTCAAAACCGCTTTCTCATATTCCGTGAATGATGGCACAGGAACTACAGCTTCGAAACTGCTTGGAAAGACCTCCGCGATGATGTAGATCAGCTCGATTGATCCATTCCCAAGAATTATGTTCGACTCATCAACGTTATGTCCCACATACTTGGCAATTGCGGCTTTCACATCTACTGGGTTGGGATCAGGGTAAAACCTGATCAGCCTAGCATAATTCTTGACAGCTTCCACTGCCTTCGGCGACGGTCCAAGAAAATTGATTGGTCCGCTGAAATCAAGTACCTTCTCAAGAGGAACACCATGTCTTCTGCTGAACCCCCACACATCTCCACCATGGCTCACAAACCTGCGTTTCTTACATGGATTCGCCATCCCTCTCAGCCTCCATCAGTATAAACATCTCATGCTCAACATGCGTCTGTTCCTTAAAATGATTGTTATACGCGTTAACAATCTTGTAAAGCCAATAAACGATCCCAACGCCGAGCGACGCTACCGTAATCAAGATATATTTTCGAACCGAGATTCTTTGTGGCTCATATTTCAACTCGGGACAGATTTTTGAGAAGAACTCTTTCTGACGTCTTTCATGAGCAACTAGATCAACAGTCAAGAAATACATTATTGCAAACACTGGGAGAACCAAGATTGCTGCAACAGTCCACAGTTTCGAATTCCTGTTCGGGACCACATTTGACTGCCACTCTTCATTCTTGAACGCGGCAATTATAGTTTCCAACTTTTGCTGTCTCTTGAAATGGGCGTTTCTCCTCTCAATTGAGTAGTAAAACAAAGGGAAAAAAACCAATCCAAAAGTTGTAATCGCCCATAGAAACCACATGGAAAACCACATGATTCTATCGGACCTAGCTGGTTCAGTCAAGTTAGTTTCCATTCCGATCTCTGGCTGATAGAAACAGCCAAAGTTTATAAATTCTTACTTTGCGTTACGCAACTACGTGGAATGAAGAAAACGGGATGCACATTTCCATAGTAGTTCCGGTACTCAACGAAGAACTCACCATAGGTGACTTGATCGACCGCCTGAAGGCTACTCTGAGAAACATGAATATTCACCACGAGATAATAGTTGTAGACGACGGCTCAAATGATAATTCGGTAGAAATCTCACGAAGCAGAGGTGTCAAAGTCTACTCATTGAAGAACCACATGGGAAAGGGTTACGCTCTCCGCGTTGGCTTCGTTATGGCAAAGGGTGAAATAGTAGCGACGATAGACTCCGATGGCTCCCATCGCCCAGAAGAACTGCCGCTGTTGTTGACTCCAGTTCTTAAGGGTCAAGCCGATCTTGTGATAGGTTCCAGGTTCAGGACGGAAAACCCTGGTCCCGGGAAAAGATTCAACGCCGCCGGCGTCCGCATTTTCAACATCTTGATCCATATCCTGACGGGGGCTGCAGTTTCTGACTCTCAATCTGGCTATCGTGTGATGAAATCCGCTGTTCTGAAGAATCTCAACCTGAAGTCCGAGGAATACGAAATTGAATCAGAAATACTCGTGAAAATCGCCAAGCAGCGATTCAGAGTCAAAGAGGTACCAATCAGCTTTGAACAACGAACATACGGCACATCCAGACTGGACCCAATCGCGGATGGTTTCAAGATCCTCATGTCAATACTAATCTCTTACTTGAGAGGGTGACCCAAAACCCGTGACTGCTACTAACCATCCAAGAATCTCGATTGTAATAGCAGCATTAAACAGCGAAGACACAATAGCTGAATGCCTCAGATCAATATTCGAGCTCAACTATCCAAAGGAACATCTGGAGGTAATGGTCATAGACGGCTGCTCTCGAGACCTAACAGTTGAGAAAGCCAAAGAATACCCCGTCAAGATCCTCAGAGAACCCCTAAACGCCCCAGCTGCCTACAACTATGCCCTCAAAATCGTCAACAACGAACTAATCGGCTTCGTCGATGCAGACGCAAAAGTGGAAAGCGAATGGCTTAACAAACTCTTGCCCCATTTCAGGAACAAGCAAGTTGCCGGCGCAAGTGGAAGCATAGAAACTTGGAACACCGAAAACCCTTGGGCCAGAAGCATAGGATATGATATTTCTAACAGGTATGCTCGGCTGGGTCGATATGCAACGCGAATTGCCACAATGAATCTTCTCATTAGGAGAAGCGTCATTGAGGAAGTTGGTGGCTTCGATGAAGGTTTCCCTTCCCAGTATGACACCGACCTTGGATACAGAATTACGACTAAGGGCTACAAAATAGCCTACGAACCCAGCGCCCGGTGCCATCACTATAACCGACCAACACTGCGTGCCTACTTCAAGCAACAGCTACAATACGGAAAGAATACGCTGAGACTCTACTTCAAGCATCATAATTTGGCAAAAGGAGACGAAATAACTGACTTCTGCATGAACGTTCAGCCTTCCCTTTTACTGGCGGCTATTGTTTTTTTCGTCTTGGGACTTGTTCCTTTGTTAAGAACGTTTTGGTACGTTTCCGCCCTAATAATTGCAGCTATGTTTGCTTACTACGTTTTTTCCGCCGCCAGAGTCGCAGTCAGGTTCCAAGACAAAACAGCTATGCTACTTGTCATCCTATACTTCGTAAGGGCCACAGCGTGGTTGACTGGAGCAGCTGTAACGATAATCGAAAAACACGTGACGCCAAGGAGATAGATCAAAACGCTCAAGATTTGTTTCATCTCCCCAGAATATCTTCCTCTCTCAGGAGGAACAGGCGCTTACGTATACTACTTGTCCAAGGAACTCGTGAAGAACGGTAACTCGATCTATATTGTCACGGGTTATGATGAGACACAAGATGTAGAATTTGGTTGCCAACACCGTGTGTCCTTTCTAAGAACCAGCAAGACCCCTATCATCAAATCCTTCCTTTTCGCAAGTTCCTCATTCCGAAAGCTAAACAAAACAAAAGCTGACTACTCTGCAGACATAGTTCATGCTAATCTCCCTTTGGTCCCAAACTTTGCAGTTCCGTTGGATTTCGGGAGAAGGCTCATTTCCACTGTTCACTCGACATGGAAGGGCGAGGCAGAAGCTATCCAAGGCGAACCCTTTAGTCGGTTAAACTCAAACGAGAAATTTTTGGTCAGCTTCAACTGGTTCCTGCGTGTTTTTGAGGAAAGAATGCTTGAACGTTCGAACAGGATTATAGCGGTAAGCGAATTCACTAGGAGAGAGCTGTTGAAGTACTACGCCGTCAAACCGGGCAAGATTCATGTAATCCATAACGGTGTAGACACTCAGAAGTTCCAACCAACTGCCAAAAAGGATAAAGCAAAAGAAGAAGTCGCGCTGAACTCAAAAGATACGGTAATACTCTCAGTTGGTCGACTGTACGCTAGAAAAGGCTTGTTTACACTTGTCGAAGCAATGCCCCCCATAGTAAAGCGGTTTAGCAATGTTAGACTCATAATCTCGGGGAAAGGTCAAAGCAACGAAATGAAGAAACTGGTTGACTACGCTACAAAACTCGGTGTCATAAACAATATAGTCTTCACAGGCTACTTCCCTGACAAGAAACTTCCGAGACTCTATCAAGCAGCAGACATCTTCGCATTCTCCACTTTCTATGAGCACCATCCATTTGCAGTTCTCGAAGCTATGTCCACTGGATTGCCGATCGTAACGAACAAAGTTGGCGGGATCCCAGAGACAATCGAAAACGGTCAAAATGGATTCCTCTGCAGTCCTTTCAATCCGCGTGAATTCTCTGAAAAGATAATTTATCTTCTTGAGCACCCTGCTCTGGCTTCAGAAATGGCAAAAAGCGCGCGTCAGACAGTGCTTGAGAGATTCGACTGGCGTCATGTTGTGAAGAGAGTTCTTCGCATCTATGAAGAAACACTAAGCTAATTGAGCTTCTATTGGTCTGCCCCTATAGGCAATCGTTAATTTCTGAAACAGCTTGACGATAGGCAGCGAACAGAAAAAGAACTTCGTAAGGTATTCATGTTTGTAAATCTCCAGCTGAGCCATCACTGGCAAATCGATTCGGGGGTGCCTGAATCTCCGCGCCACCTCTTGAACCTGCACACCCTGCACTGGAATATGTTCAGTCTCAAGCTTTTCCATCTGGACGATATGGTCAAGATATGAGATATCCTTAAGACTCAAACCCATAATCTGCGAAGCAATCACATCAACGGTCAATGTATCATTGCCAGTCAGCATCAGCCCCAGCTCCACCGGCTCGCCTTTTGTTGGACCATTTCCTTCCAATGCTACTCTCGCATCCATTATCGTCAGCTTCGGGTTGAGAGCCTTATACAGAGTGTGCAGGACCTCTTTCATGTACGGGTGTAAGAAGATCCGCCTATCATCTGGAATGCAACCGAATAGGTTTTTGATGGCTCCGCTGAACATTGTGAATTCGTGGGTTTTCATAAGGGCAACATCCACGATTGCATCTGCCTCCATCACCGTTTTGGGAAGAAACAGCTCCTTCAAAGCATTACGGGAGCTTCGGAACCCGACTTTGACCAGCCCATCCTCAGAGAGATTTAAGACCGATCCACCTGCTGCCTTGACCGCTGCCTCTATCCCAGTGTTTTTTAATGCCCAGAAGCAGGGATAGTTGAAACCATTGGATTCGCCCACAACCACTTCTTCTGCGGTGTCACGAAGCAAACTCACCAACTGCTTGATCATAATCGGATTTGTGACAACGCCGGGAATATACTCAGGGTGGCTGATGTTAGGCTTCACGAAAACCTTTTTGGTTCCTCCCAGAGCAGCTTGGTCAATCGCTTTTCTCAGAACCCCTTCCGTGTCTTCCACATTTCCCGTGATTCTGACGGTTTGTGGGGGCATTCTTAGCTGCTCTCCATTCTTGTTGTCACCAAACAGCCAGGATCATCATTGAAAAAGTCACCATCATGGTAGGCGCCTGACCTTGCTCGGCATCCGCCGCATATGAACTTGTAACCGCATTTTCCACAGGCGCCTTTCAGGTTAGCCCTATTTCTTAGTGCCTTAAACAATCGCGAGTTCAGCCACAGACTTACGAACCTCTCAGTTTTTAGGTTACCAACGTTTATGGGCAGAAAAACGCAGGGATGAACATCACCCTGCGGTGAAATGGAACAGTATAGTCTTCCAGCTCCACACCCTCCAATGAAGTCTGCCAAGGGCACCGCTTTCTTGCTGACTCTAGCTGTTTGCATGTGCGCCATTGACATGGTAATTTCGCCTGTGCCTGCCGGTCTCTGGCATTGTAGCGCTACCCGAGCAAGCTGAGGAGCAGTTGTAAGTATCGTCGTCTTGCAGCCTTTGCTCATCCTGTTAAGCAAGTAACGCATCAGGTTCTCTCTTTCCTCAGCTGACAAGTCCTCAGTGAATATGTTTTTCCCACGCCCCGCAGGGATGAAGTTGAAGTATGTGAAACGTTCCGCACCAATTCGCTCAGCCAAATCAAGTATTGCCGGCATCTCATCCAAATTGCTTTTTGTTGCTGTAGTTGCCATGCAAACGCACAGATCTTCCTCGGCACAGTTTTTCAGTCCCTCCAAGGCTTTCTCGAACGCGCCTGGAACTCCGCGGAACTTGTCATGCGAATTAGCCGTCGCTCCATCTATGCTGACTTCAACATAATTTACGCCAGTTTCCTTGAGTCTTCTCACATTTTCCTTCGTTAGCAACGTGCCATTTGTAGCTACAGAAACATACAACCCACAGCGCACCGCATGTTTAGCAACCTGAAAAAAGTCCCTTCTTATCAAAGGTTCGCCTCCTGAGAAAGCAAGCGCTGTCACTCCAGCTTCTGCCAATTGATCCACCACAGCAAGCGCTTCTACCGTGGTCAACTCTGCCTCTTGGCTAACTCCACTATCTGAATAGCAATGCTTGCAGGTCAAATTGCATCTGTGCGTATAATCCCAAACCACAAGAAAGGGAGCGTAAATGCTAAGCGGCTTCATAATGCCCACATGCGCAAAGGTTTTAGCTAGATTGGCTACAGCTCTCCGCGCATACTTGTCAGAAAGCAGCTTTTTCGCTTTCTCCCTCCTAACGTTCAGGCTTCTTCGAAGAAACTCGATCCAAAACCTTATAATGCGAGAGTAGAAAACGTTGCATCTGCTGCATTCCTTCCCAGCCATTCCGACATAATCGTCCAAGGCTGCTTCAAGTATAGTTCTACCGCAAGAACCACACTTGCTCAAGGACAACTCAAGCATCTTCTTGGTCATAGGTAGCGTCATGACTGCATTCCAAAGTCTGTCATGACTCAGCAGACTCATCTTAGTCTTCCTCTATGCGGCAAACTAGCTACTATAATGGGCGTGTGGCTATGTTAAATATTTCTCCCAGACCCCGTCAAAACCGCTATCAGCTCGCAATACTTCAAAGCCTGTCAACCAGTAGGAACATGGGCAGAACCGACAGCACCACGCCCATCTGAGTCAAATTCACGTTGCAATCCAGCAGAAGAAGCGCGATAAAAGAGTAAGTGCAGCTGACACGAATTTGTTCAAGAAAGCTATTGCCTTGAATCGCCTGACACCAAGAAAACCTTTTTGTCTCGCCGCTCAACTTTCTGGCATTTGCATCTCCTGCGATCGGCAAATCACAAAACAGATTATTAGAAAAGAGGTCTCGAAACACCAAGAGCTGCCAGGAAGGGCATCAGCTAGAAACCAACTTGTTTCTCCTTGTCTATTTCCGCATTACTTTCTCAGCAATCTCCAAATCTTTCACGGTATTTATGTTCAGCAGCAATTCGAGCTCATCGGTCACTATCGCATCGGTTTCAATCTTTCCCTCTTGGAATACTCTCCTCGCATCAATTATGTTAACTCCAGACACGGCATAAGCTACCCCTTGAAATTCGTCTATCGAAGAAATAGAAAGCCCTAGCTCCTTACGCCTTTCTATTGGAACAAAAACGGCCAAAGCATGTTTGCCACTCTTCTCGTGGACCGAGATTATTTTGTCCAGTGCTTTTCCTGTCAACGCAGGGACATCAGAAGGCATAATCAAAACTGGCCCCTGAAACCCACCTCTTAGTATCGCTTGCTTTAAGTCATCATGGTAGCCTTTGCCATCAGTTCTAATTATTCTCAAACCTTCCTTGGCGCACTTTTCTTCAGTCATAGGAGTATTTGGGCTTGTAACAACATAGAAGTCCGAGACTTTCTTAGCGGACTTAACCGCGTTCAAAACCCATTCCACAAGCGGTTTGCCCATGAGCAGGAGGAGGGGCTTCTCACCCTTCAGAGCCATTCGACTCCCTTTGCCGCCAGCCATTATGAGTGCCGGGATTTTCAAAGCAAAAAGACTCCAGCCAATAGAACCAATGCCACTGCCCTTGACACCTCATTAGTCGCTCCAACGATGTCTCCTGACACCCCTCCAAAAACACTCGCAGCAAGACGGTTCATCAGAACACCCGACAGCACGCCAACCGCCACAACCAGCAACCCAACCCAACCAATAAGCGAAACAACTATCAGAATGGAAATCAAATGAGCAATTCCGTTTCTCTTTCTTTTTCCCTTATCGAGAAAATACGCGCCTAGACCTCTATGAGTTGGCTTTCCTACTATGAGAATTGTTACCATCGCAAGCTTAGCCACAACTTCCGCCGCAACTATCGATCGAAACGCGAAGTCGCCCCTCAAAAAGAACAGACCTGCAACAGCCACGAACTCAACGGCAAGAGCAAGCGCCGCACCCTTGCAAGTGACGATCCAAGCATGTGCCACAATCCGTCTCTCCTCAAGCTTTCTCAGCCCTAAAGCATTGCCAAGGTCGATAAGCCCGTCGAGGTGTTGGAGTCCAGTCAGAATAAGCAGAACAGCTACTGTTAGCAACGCTGGCAAAACACCTTCCAAGATGCCTGTTGGAACCTTGGCAAAGTAGTTTGCTGCACCTAGTAAATTGGACACTATGAAATGGCTGACAAGAAAATATCCTGCTGCAAGCACGCCGATCAAGCCACCTACTAACGGAAAAAGGAACATGTAGTTAGCCGAGGTCGTCACGAAGTCTTCCGTCTTCCCTACTGGTATTACTGTTAGGAAGGCAAGTAAATCCCTAAAAGTTTTTATAGCATCCGACTTCGACATATACCCTATTCACTCTTTCAAACGAGATATAGACTTTGTTGTGAACTTCATGGCGGAACTGGAAGGAATGAAAATACTTGTAACAGGAGGCGCAGGCTTCATCGGTTTTCACTTGTGCAAGAAACTTGCAAGCCTTCCTGTCAGTGTTACTATCTACGACAACTTATCAAGCGGAAGAATCGAAAACGTTAGAGACACACCAGAGGCAGCCTTCGTGAAAGGCAACATTCTTAATATCAGACAGCTATGCGGTTTGGACAAGGCCGACCTGATTTTCCATCTTGCCGCTCAGGTTGTTGTTCCTTACTCCATGGAGAACCCAATCGAAGATTTTGAGACGAACGCACGAGGAACATTGAACGTCCTTGAAAAAGCAAGAAAAGATGATTCTCAACTCGTGTTCGCATCAAGCGCCGCCGTATACGGAAACCCTTCTGTGATGCCGACTCCCGAAACCTATGGTTTTCATCCCTTCTCCTGCTATGGCTTATCCAAAGTCGTAGGCGAGGAATACTGCGAAATGTACGCCAAACAATATGGACTGAACATGACGGTGCTAAGGTTCGCAAACGTTTACGGTTCGCGTTGCCACGGTGTCATCAGCGATTTCTTTGACAAACTCGGTCAAAATCCCACCAAGCTCGAGATAATCGGAACCGGATTGCAGTCTAGAGATTTCGTTCATGTTGCCGACGTCGTGAACGCTCTTTTGGCATCTGCAACTCTGGAAAAAGCTGTAGGCAAAACCTTCAATATCGGATTTGGAAAAACAACAAAGATAATCGACCTCGCAAAGTTGATCCTCAAAATCCTAAACCTCACTGGCAAGACGGTCATTACAACAACCAACGTTTCCTGGCATGGAGACATCGAGTCCATATGGTTCGATATAACCAAAGCAAAACGAGAGCTTGGCTGGAATCCAAAAATCCAGCTTGAAGACCACATCAAGACTCTAATGGTTGAGAGGAAACTCCTGAATGAATAGTATTTCCATGAAAAGCCTGATTTCGCTGCTGAGGCTCCCTTATTGGATGATGTCAGGGGGGCTGTCCGTCATCACAGTCTTCGCCATATCAAAGGAATTTCTTGAGCCTCAAACAATGCTGCTCATATTCTTTTCGATGGCATTCATAACCTCCGCAGGTTTTGCCCTAAACGACTATTTCGACCGAGAAAGCGACGCTTTGATAAAACCCAAACGACCAATTCCATCAGGCGCAATATCCCTTAGTCAGGTTCTTGTGATTTCCTTTTGTCTTTTTGTGGCAGGGCTTGCCTCCGCTCTACTGATTAACCCGCTCAGCTTCGTCGTGCTGCTTATTGACAGTATTGTTCTGGTAATCTATTCAGCCTACGTAAAACGAAAATCAGGTTTTATGGCAAACGTCTTGGTTGGATTGCTTGTTGGAACAGCCTTCATATATGGTGAAGTCAGCGTTTTCCAGAGTGTGAGCTTGATCTCCCTAAGTTTGTATCCAATTTGCTTAGGTACAATTGGCGGCAACATCCTTCGTGACATTCTGAGTTTCGAGGGAGACTCAAAAGTTGGCTATCCTACTCTGCCTAAAAGCGTAGGCAACGCAACTTCAGCCAGAATTGCATCCTTGTTTTTCTCTTTGACAGCAGTTCTAGCTTCTCTCCCATTCCTTCTAAACCCTCCAAGTTTCAGCATGTACTATATTGCTCCAATCCTCTTATGGGGTGCTATTTTGCTCTACTCCTCAGTTAGCCTAGTCACTTTGCCTGTGACTATCGAGAATGTGCGAAAGTACGAGCGTTTGATAACTCGGTCTATGATGCTGCTCATCCTTGCGCTCGTTTTGGAGGCCCTAATGGGGTGAAGCAGACCAAGAGCATCTGTCCGATTTGCCAGAAAAAGATAGATGCAACTCTGACCAATTCAAACGGCAAGGTCTTGATCACGAAGAAGTGCCAGGAACACGGTGTCTTCTCTGCAACTCATTGGCAGAGTCAGGAGATATTCAGTTTTGCTGAACGATTTGACTGCTTCCAGTACTCTGAAGATCCGTCGTCGCCAAAGGATCCCGAGGGTTGTCCTTATGTCTGCGAATCCTGTGGCACTCATGTTTCCGACACAGTCATCGGTGTCATAGATGTCACAAAGCGATGCGATCTGAAATGTGCTATATGCTTCTCGACTTTTTCTGATTGTCAGGTTGAATACGAACCAACCAAAGAAGAAATTGTCAAGATGCTCACTTTCCTAAGCAAACACAATCCAAAACCACCGGCGATTCTGTTCTCAGGCGGAGAACCGCTTGCGCGGGGAGACATGCATGAAATCGTCGGTGCAGCTCACAAGTTGAAGTTTATGACGATCCTGGCCACCAATGGAGTTAAGCTTGCTGAATCTCCTGAAATCGCTGCCAGATTGAAGGAAAACGGGCTTAACATAGTCTACATGCAGTTTGACAGTTTTCGCGATGAATTCTACAGAAAGATTAGAGGTCGATCTCTCCTCAGCGTGAAAATGAAGGCCATCGATGTCTGCCGAAAGCTAGACATGGAGATTATCCTTGTGAACTCCCTGATGCGGGGTTTGAACGACCAAGAAGTTGGTGCCATGGTCAACTATGCTGCTCGAAACAGCGACATAATTAGAGGACTGATTTTCCAACCCGTGGCCTTCACCGGCAGGGCAACAGACAACCCATTCAGGGAAAAACTGCGTGACTGGCGTTTTGTCGAGGAGGTTGAAAACCAGACTGATGGGCAAATAACGAGGGCAGACTTCTTCCCCATGTCTGTCATGGTTTCGCCAATTATGATTATGCGCAAGTTTATGAAGAAACCGTGGCCACTATTCTCATGCAGTCCACAATGCGGTGTAGTTAATTGGATGTATGTTTCCAGAAATTCTCGGATCATCCCAATAAACCATTTCGTAGATTTTGGCAGATTCTTCCGAACCATTCAAAAGACTGCGGTTTCAGCTGAAACCAAAAGCAAGTTCTCCATTCTTTCAACTCTCTTTCTAGCCGCGATGCAATCATTGAAGTGGCCACTAGTGACAAAGGAGATTGGGTTTTTCACGTTGATGAAAACAATATTGAGGACTCATATATCACCTACTTACCAGTCACTTGGAAAGCTGAGAAGGCGAATATTTCTACTCGGATGCATGGCTTTCATGGACCAGTACAACTTTGACGTGAACCGCGTTAGAAGATGCGTCATACACTATGTCACACCTCAATTGAAAATAATTCCGTTTTGCGCCTACAATAACGTTCACAGGATTGGCACCGAGGAGCAGTACGCGTCGAAAGCAAATGGCTTACAATCTAAGATGGACCAATAGCTTCTATGTTTAGAACGCAGGCTTTGTCGGTGAACTCTGCAACAGAACCTCCGCTGTAGCTCCAAAGCTCAAAAACCACCATGTGCCTGCCAATGCTGTCAATCGAGATGGTCGAGAGTTGCTCCCATTTGCCTCCGTCATCCAAAGTCATGGAGTAGACGCTTTTTGGTTCAGCATTCACTGGAAAAGTTGGATCAGCCTCGCCAGTTATTTTGATTCTAATCTCAAAAGAGAGAGTCTTTCTCATGTGATTCTCGACTGTTACCCAAACCCCAAAGGTGCTGTTTCGACCAAGAACCACTGTCTCGGGCAAATCAAGCGTTCTGTCTGAACTGAGCAGATGGACCGTTGCATATCCTTCCGCAGGACCACCAGTTGCCCACCGGTATGCGAAGTAGCCTCCGACTAGGATTCCAGCGAAAACGAGCACAACTGCTACAGCGATTGCATACCCTTTACTCTCATCTAAGCCGAGTCTCTCGCCTAGCCGTTTCAAAGCTCCAGATTCCACAGTCACTTTGTGAATCCTCTTAACATTGTTGCAAAAATCTCAATACCTGACTTAACCTTCCTAAGCTTAGTTTTTCCATACTTTCTGGATTTGTAGGTCGATTTAATCTCCGCCATTTTGAAGCCTCTCTTGGCAAATTGTACAAGCATTTCTGTGGCGAATGCCATATCATCTTGTTCAAAATCAATTTTCTCGATTGCCGCGTGAGATATGGCTCGAAATCCAGATTGTGTGTCGCTCAAAAACTGCTTGTAGAGGAAATCGTAACAGTTTGTTATTATTTTGTTTCCTATGAAATTCATTAATCCCATCGCTTTCTTCGGATCATACATGCGAGTAGCCAAGACCAGTTCAGCGTTTGTCTCAGTCATTTTTTCAATCAAGCGGTTCATATGTCTGAATTCGTATGTTCCGTCTCCATCCACCATAACCATTATGTCGCCTTTTGCGTGTTTGAATCCTGTTCTAAGCGCAATGCCATAGCCTCGTCTGGGTTCAATTATGAGTTTGCAGAGATTCGTGTCTTTTACGATTTCTACCGTTCCATCTGTCGAGTTTCCGTCTACGACAATAATTTCCTTTGGGCAGGTCAGTTCCTTGTCTATTGTAGTAATTGCTTCAAGGATGTTGCCTGCCTCGTTAAGTGTCGGAATAACAACGGAAACTACCTTCTTAACAGTCATTGCTTCAACCCTGAATTGCAGCTTGTTTGTGCTTTCATTTTGTGGCATGTTAAATAAATTCTTCGTATATTTCAATTAGTCTTTCTACATTCTTGTCCCAACTGAACTTCTCGATGGAGATTTTTCGCAGCATTTCCTTTAGTGGGGCAAGTTCAATTTGAGAGTATTCCAAAACCGCTTCTTTCATGGCTGATGGGGTATCTGGTGGAACGAGTCTCCCTAAGCCTTTGGGAATGACTTCCGATACGCCTCCGACATCCGTAGCTATGACTGGCAGTCCGCAAGACATTGCTTCAAGCGCGACTAGAGGCAACCCCTCACCAGACTTTGAGGGTAACACAAACAAGTCAGCAGCATTATAGTATAAGGGCAGGTCAGAATCTGAGACAAAGCCTGCAAGCCTGCATCTGCTTGAAATCCCCAATTGATCAATTCTCGATTTAACTGCGTCCGAGTCAGGTCCAGCTCCGACAACAAGGAAGTACAGTTGACTGTTGCTTTTGATCGCAGATCCTGCGCTTTCCATGAGAGTGTCAATGCCATTCTTGTAAACGAGCCTTCTGACCGAAAGAACAACCTTTGCGTTCTGCGGGATACCAAGCTTCTTCCTGATTTTCTCTTTCAGGTATGGCATTGGCTTGAAACGATCGACATCAACGCCGTTGTTAAGAACGGTCGTTTTCAAAGGGTCTGCTCCGATGCCGAGAACATAATTCTTCGTAGCATTGCTCACTGTGACAATTTTGTCTGCGCTGCTGAGCACCTGTTTTCCCACAGTCGCATCGTTAAGTCGTTCTACAAGATCCCATATGGCGTTTTCATACTCTATGAAAGTGTTGTGCTGAGTAACAACCACTGGTTTGCTGCATCTCTCTCCGATCTCCGCAGCGATGAGGGATGAGAGATACGGGTGCCCATGAACATGCACTAAATCACTGGATCGAACGGTTTCCAGAAACACGCCAAGACTGCTGATGCTTGGAATGGCATAAGGAATACCCAGGCTAAATGCAAAGTTCAACGAATCGTAGCATTGAACCCTTATTCCTTCCACAACATAGCTCTTGCTGGTTGCCATTCTACTTGTGACAACCATCGGTCTAAACCCCTTCTTGTTCAACCGTTTGCTTTGCTCGTAGACAACCCTTTCTATTCCACCAACATGCGGGAGATATGTGTGAGTAACTATGCAGACGCGTTTGGGAGGCATCTCTGTCAACAGCGTTACTCCTTCAATTACCATACTATTAAAAACCTATGCTGAAACTCCCGTCAGGGTTTTTAGTCAGCAGAAAAAGGTTCTGTTCAACTCACACGGACTGCGAAGCATCATTATTTTCTTTTCTTAGCGCTCTTGTGTACATGTTTGAGGATACGCCTGCGACCAATCCGCCAATGGCATCATTAGCTAGTGGTCCGAGTTTCTTCAGGATTCCTGGTTTTGCTTGGTCAAATCTTATGAAATCAAACACCCCTCTCGCCCCAGCAATGTAGCCTGCTATGGCAAGTCCTAGGACTTCGTCAGCGACTAGCCCTGGTCTGCCCATGAACCTTTCCTTTGAGAGCCCTGGGATCAGACCTTTCTCTGCATCTTCTTGAGCTCGAAACGCTGCAACTTCCAAGGTTGACACGTTGACATCTGACAGAACCTCGAGAAACTCCTCATGTAAAATCATAGCTGCTTTTTCAGCAGTTTCCACACCAGGATGAGGAACGAATAACTCGAGTGCTGTGTCCACTAGGTACTTGAGTGTTATGCCTTTTTGTTCTAGATACTCCAACAAAGGAGGTTTATCTGAGACCATACACGGCAGCCACCACTCTTATTGAGGAGTCCATCTTAAGCGTTACGTGTCTTTCCATGGACAAAAATCCTTATTAGGACTAGCTGGATAAACCATCCAATGCCCGACGTGCATTTCTACCGAAAAACTGCTTATGTTCAAGAACCCAGAGGAAAATCAAGATGAGAGTTGCTGTTTCATGGAGCGGTGGAAAGGACAGTTGTCACGCCTGCTTCAAAGCCATGGAAGAAGGATTTGAAATCCAGAAACTTCTAACCATGATGAGTAACGGGACTGAATCCGCCTTCCACCTGATCAAGTCAGATATGCTTGACGCCCAGTCAAGAGCAATAGGAATTCCAATAATGAAAAACAAAACAATGCCTGAAACATATGAAACGGACTTTAGAAACGCCTTGAGGCAGCTAAGAAATACAGGCATTGAAGGTCTGGTTACTGGCGACATCTTCGATGTGGTACAACATGAAGCAGGATGGTTGGAGCGAATCTGCCGAGAAACTGACCTGAAGCCTATACGCCCGTTGTGGCACCGCAACCCGAGGCATGTTCTCGAAGAATTCATCAACCTCAGTTTCAAGGCCAAAGTGGTAAGAGTAAAACTTGCGGTTCTAACCGAGGAGTTCCTCGGAAAGGATCTTGACGAGGATTTTTACTCGGAACTTGCTAAACTTGGAAACGTGGATCCCTGCGGTGAAGGCGGCGAGTACCATACCATCGTCACCGATGGACCTCTGTTCAATGACCGAATTGAAATATTGGAAACAAGAAAAACTGCAACGAGCGGCTGGGGCAAACTGGAGATCTTGCGGTTTCAGCTCCAGCCAAAAAGGAAAGTGAACAAAAAGAATGAACACTGATTTTGACGTGGTATACAAAAGCAATGAATCCAAAGGAAAAGCCTTCTTGGAAGAAATCCAAGGAAAGAAACCACTCTTTGTCTGTACCATAGCTACCACAGAAACAGCAAAGATCCCAGGAATTTCCGCTGCAGGTAAATATCCGGAATTTACCGACTACACGCCACCAGCAGATGCTGAACTCCTTCTCCTTGGCAAATGCAAATGCCTCGCTGGAGTCCCTGTGACACCAGACGGTATTCCGACACCAGCTTTGATAACCATGTCTGCCCTGCAACTGGCAGGTATTCCTGTGTTAATCGCGAGTGGCGGACTGAAAGTGAAACCACAAATTCCCTTCCTAGATCTGGGGGGAAGTCCGGGTGGAGACATCCGAACTGGAAAGGCTGTGGACAATGCTGCTGAGGTTATCGCCAGAGCCAAAATAGCGGGTGAGCAACTGGCAAAACACTCGGACTATCTCGTCATAGGCGAGAGCATTCCAGGAGGAACAACCACAGCACTTGGGGTTTTATCCGCTATGGGAATCAACGCCGAAGGAAAGGTGAGTAGCAGCATGCCCGAGAATCCTCACGAATTGAAGAGCAAAGCAGTCCACATCGGACTAACTGCTGCAGGCGAAAGTTTTGGAAGCCTAGCTGGGAACCCTATTCGTGCCATCTCGTGTGTCGGCGATCCCATGATGCCTGCCTTTTCAGGTCTGCTGATCGGCGCTGCTAGCCAAATTCCAGTCTTGATGGCTGGAGGGACACAGATGACAGGTGTGCTCGCAGTGGTTAACGCTCTGAATCCGGACATTTTGTGTAATGTCGCGATTGGCACTACAAAGTGGGTGGTGAGTGATGCTTCGTCTGACATTTGCGGGATCGTTTCGCAGATCGCTGATGTGCCTATTCTTGCTGCAGATCTAGATTTCGGCAGCTCGAGGTTCAGCGGATTAAAAGCCTACGAAAAAGGCGTCGTGAAAGAAGGTGTCGGCGCTGGCGGAGCAGCAGTAGCAGCCATGGTGGCCACGGAAGGCGCTGTAACAAAAGACCTGTTACTGAGTGAAATTGAACGAAACTATAATCTGTTGATGGGAGCAAAATAACCGCATGCTGCGAGAAATAAAGAACCTGCTCGCTTTCCTTACAATTCTCCCACTTCGAATGGATGACAAATGCCTAGTCGATTCTGCTAAGTTCATGTTTCTTTTCCCATTGGTTGGTGCACTCATTGGGTTCCTGGCTGGGTCTTTTGGGTGGCTAGTCTCCAATTTACTCCCAAACATGCTCGTTGGTGTTTTGACACTATCTCTCCTTTTGTTGTTAACAGGGCTTCATCACACTGACGGCCTGCTTGATTTCGGAGACGGAGTGATGGCTCAGGGCACAGCGGAAAGGAAAATCGAGATCATGCATGATCAGTTGACAGGCACGGGAGGTTTGTCACTAGGAATTATGACTCTTTTAGTGACCGCTATCGCACTAGGCGAGTTACAAAGCGGAAATCTTGTTCAAAACATCGTTGTGATCGAACTTTCCGCCAAACTGTCCATGGTAGTTGGTTCTTGGGCTGGAAAATCCGTTCATACAGGTATGAATTCGGCTTTCCTTGAAGCGATGCATGGCAGCAAAGGCACAGCTCGCCTGCTGGCTTCGCTTGCAATTTCCTTCAGTATTGCGATTCCTCTAATATGGATTACTGGGGCTATAGCAATTTTGGTAGCAGTGGTTGTAGGCTTCATAATGGTCGCAATCTCCCATAGGCATTTCGGAGGCGTCACAGGCGATGTCTTGGGTGCAACGAACGAGCTTACCCGAATGGTTGTGGCAATAGTACTGGTGGCAGCGAATTAGTATGGGCATACCGGCTCTGGTAATGGCAGGCGGAAAAGGAACCCGCATGCAGCATTCGGAGGAGAAACCGCTTATTCAAGTGGGAGGAAAACCTCTCATCGAACGCGTGGTCAGAGCTCTTCAAAGTGCGAAAAGCGTCGAGTTGATTATTGTAGCAGTCAGTCACCACACCCCAAAAACTGCAGCGTTTGCTTCGCGGTTGGCCGTGAGAATAGCCACAGCACCTGGAAAAGGCTACATTCACGACCTGCAATATTTGGTTAAGCAGCTCAAGCTGAGAGAGGTTTTGACTGTTGCAGCTGACCTTCCCCTCGTGAAGGGGGAACTAATAGACGAAATTGTGAGGAATTATGAGTCATGTCGGAAGCCCGCCCTTACTGTTGTGGCGTCAGTCGAGACCAAAAAAAATTTGGGACTGGGATCAGAGCACTCGTTTCAATTAGCCGGAAAAAATGTGGTTCCAGTCGGGATCAACATAATTGATGGGCAAAGGATGAAGGAAGGTGAACTTGACCAAGAAGTCTTTCTGCTTGACAGAATAGAAGTTGCGCTTAACGTCAACACACCTGAGGAGCTAGTTCTTGCTGAAAGACTAGTCAAGATCAGCCAGTAACTCAATTTCGTTTCGGAGTTTTCAATGGTCAAGATCTTGGTGTTTCCCTGTTTGTTCAGTCATTTTTCTAACAAATTCTTTTATGTTATCTGCTTTCCCATAGACTATCAGGTAATCATCTTTGGCAGATCTAAAGGACAGCCCTGTTTCTTCTGTGAGCTCTTTCAATTTTGCCAGCGGCAAGCTCGCTATTGGTTTCACTCGTATCCATTTCTGATCCCGTGGGACACCTGAAACAAACCTTGGTTCCTGCTCTATCTGGGACGCATCAGGGCATACATCACAAGTCGCTTCGTTTAGGCGTTGGAGCCACTCATCCACGCATTTTCTATCGAAACTCTTCTGTGCTTCTGTTATCAAATATGATTCCAAATCTGATAGACATAGCTCGAGCTTTGAGGCTATCTCGCCCCTATCTCTGTCGGAAGTATTAACAAGTCCAATCATGGTTCGAGCCAATCTCAGATTAGCCATCACCTTTTCAGGCACAGGTACTCCTTTTTTGCGGAATTCAATTACTATCTCTTCAAGGATTTTCCAAACAGACGTGTATCCCATGGCAATCTCTCAAATCGTTACATGCGGATGTCCGAGCTCTCTCTGAATCAATAAGCACATGGCATCTGCTTCCTATGGACAGGGCAATTGGTCTGGGTTTCGGCAGAAATCACATTTGTCAACGTCTACTGCAGGATCAAAGGTCTTGTGAATTTTACACATGAGCCCTTTGGTCCTGACTGTTTTGCAGATTCTGCAAAAGGAGAGCAACAAGTCACCACGGGTAAAACTGCCATTAACGAGTGCTTCAGCATGCCGTGTTATCAGAATCGAGATTTCGGGGTCGCTTCCCAGGTCAATCGAATTGCCTCGCAGTTTTTGCTGATACAGACTAATGGCGGGCTGACTTATTCCAAGGAATCGAGCCGCCTCGGTCTGCTTAAGACCATGATATGCCATAAGCTCGTTTGCCACCATGGCACGTACTGAAGGCAAGGCGCATCTCACGGCGACTTCGCAGGGTGTTAACAATTGGGGTCATCCTACTCGTTTATGAAATGAAAGGTTAGATATATCTTTATTACCATCGTAATCTGAAGGTTGGCGGAGTGACTAGCCACGCTCACAGTAGCGTATCTCAGATACAACGCAACAAGAACTAGGCTTTCGTATGATAAGTCCAGCTAGAAAGGATCTCTCTTCCTTTTGGGCAGTTCCTAGACTCACCGAATTTCGCTTAGCCGTCTGTACCCCTTGTGGTTTCGCTCTTTTTCATGAGGTACCTACGGTCTTTAGAATGCAAAACAGCGATGTCAAAGAAAGCAGCAAGACACTCAAAAGCATTGTTGGTGACGAGAATTGCCAACTGGTTACTTGCTCCGCCATTGATGACTTCTCTCGCCACCACTTCTCTAGCCAATCCCGAGTTTGCTCCTCGGCTACCCTTTTTTGGATTTGTCTGCTGCACTGCCATGGTGATGTGATGGATATATCCAGCGAGAGGAGATATGACTCGGGGTTAGCCCCGCTGCCACAGGTCCTCTTTTTGAGTGCCTTTGATGCTTTCGCTCGTCAAACTCGGGCTTTGCACTTGAAAGTGTTTTCATAGAAAGAGCCATTCCAGAATCGGCAAAATGATCTTTCGGGTTTTGTGAACTTCTATGGGTTCGGCTCTTGTTTGGAGGCTTTTATCGTTTGTGCTATCCTAGATGCTTTTGAAGACGACTGAGGCGAAAGCAGCTCATCCACGAGTTTGTACTGCCTCTTGTAAATGTGGCAGTTTTTGCTGTGGAAGACAAGTTTTCCAGTTTCGAGGGACAAATCTCCTCGACTGTTGATCTCCTTCACGAATGCTTCATTAAAAAGTTGGAGTCCTGCAATATTTGCTGGTAGACCAGCATAGGCATCCCATGATCTGAAGTAACATGTGAGGTGCATTTTCCCCTCCAAGATTTCTGTGTCTATTAGGCTTAAGCATGGCGGCTCATGTCTTTCCTCTTCACCCGTTCGCAATTTGGCGATGTCCTGAGGCAGCCTTATTACCATCGTCACTTGTCTGTCTTGCGCTTCCTGAACGTATCTTTTCACTGCCTCACCAATCTGGTCCACAGGCTCCCTCAAACGGCTACCGTAGGTGTAAGTCTCGTCTTGCTTCTCTCCGCACCATAGGTAGGTCAAAGCGTACCATTGAACGTACTTCATGTCGCAAGGCGCCTTATCCGCAACTAGAGGCCTGTTTTCAGGATGCGATATCTCTATAGAGAGGTTGAGCTTCTTTGTCTCGGCGACCTCGGAGCCGTAGCCAACTCTGAACGGGTCCCCCAATTTCCAGATCTGTTCTAGCGTTTTGAACCAAGCGTCTGGGCAGTCAAATGCTGTGATCTTTACATGCTTCACGGGGCAGTCTCCTTGAAAATTGACTCGACCGAATCAGAGAATACTCTGAACTAGTTCACAAATATAAAACTGGCGTAAAATCTTTGAACAGAATTGGGGTTTTCAAGAGACCAATAAGGAAAAAAAATGTTGGTTTAGTAGGGCATTCCGCCCATTCCACCCATGCCGCCCATACCGCCCATGCCGCCGCCTGGACCACCTGGGGGCATTGGGGGTGTTTTGTCTGCTCCTTTGACCGCGATTAGATCGTCGATTTTCAGTATCATGTTTGCTGCTTCTGTTGCTGATTTGATCACTTGCAGTTTTACTCGGAGAGGTTCAAGGACGATTAGTTGGCGCATATCTTTTATTTTGCCAGTGGTGACTTCGATGCCAAATGTTTTGCCGTCAGCATCTTCATGTTTTGCTCTCAGCGCAACAATAACATCTATGGGATCCAAACCAGCGTTTTCGGCCAGTGTCAATGGCACTGTTTCAATCGCCTCAGCGAATGCCTCGACAGCAAGCTGTTCCCTTCCACCAACTTTTACCGCGTAGCTTCTGAGGTTCTTTGCTACTTCGGCTTCTGGTGCGCCGCCGCCTGCAACGATTTTTCCGTCTTCGATTGCGTTCCTGACGACGCATAGTCCATCATGCAGAGAGCGTTCTGCTTCGTCAGTTACGTGTTTTGAAGCTCCTCTAAGTACAACTGTCACTGCTTTGGGGTTGTTACAGTCGCGAATGTAGATGAGTTTGTCGTCGCCAATCTTTACCTCTTCAACTCTCTTGGCTTTTCCCAGTGTGTCCAATGTCAGATCTTTCACACTGGCCAATATTTTTCCGCCTGTCGCTCTTGAGAGTTTTTCCATGTCGCTGCTGCTTACGCTTTTTACTGCCAGCACGCCCGCTTTTGCTAGAAAGTGAAGCGCCATATCGTCTATGCCTTTTTCACAGAATACTACGTTGGCACCGACTTTCGAGATAGCGTTTGCCATATCTTTAAGCATGCGTTCTTCTTCGTCCAAGAAGAGTTTCATTTGCTCTGGACTTTCAATGTTGATTTTTGCATCGAACTCTGTCTTCTCAATTTCGAGTTTCTCATTGAGCAGGGCGATCTTCGCGTTTTCAACCAGTTTTGGCATCTGTGAGCTTGCGACTTCCTTGTCTATGACCATGCCTCTGACTAGTTCGGTCTCGTCCAAGCTTTTTCCATGTTTCTTGACAATTTTGATTAAGTCGATGTCAGCTTTCAGTTTGCCATCAACTTCTTCAGTTACCTGCTTTACCGCTTCAACCGTGAGTTTCACGAAGGGTTGGGAAGCTACGACGTTGCTCTTTCCAGAGAGAGATGTTGTAGCTACCTCCCTAAGGGTTTTATCCTCTTCGAATTTGACTGGGATGGCTATGCTGCTTAGAACTTCCTGTGCCTTGTCGCCCGCTTTCTTGTATCCCTCGATAATCACAGTTGGGTGCACGTTCTTGTCAAGCAACGTCTCAGCCTTAGCCAACAATTCTCCAGCAAGCACGACTGCTGTCGTCGTTCCGTCTCCGACTTCGTTGTCCTGAGCTTTGGCCACTTCAACTAGCATTTTCGCAGCTGGATGTTGCACGTCAAGCTCCTTCATTATAGTTGCACCATCGTTTGTGATTGCCACGTCACCAAAACTTGTTACCATCATCTTGTCCATGCCGCACGGTCCCAGAGTAGTCTTAACTGCTTCAGCCACGATTTTGGCGGCCATTATGTTGTTTTTCTGTGCTTCACGTCCCGTTGTTCTGCCTGTACCTTCTTTCAATACTAGAACTGGAACAGTTCCTCCACCTGAAGACATATTCTTTCACCAATTTTCTATGTACACAATGCTTGATTTCTAAAGCGAACAATTAATCCGCAGATATAAATTTTTTCCCGCTAGGGGGCTCTGTCTCTCAATTCGATTGGGCGTTTATGGGTTTGTCAATTTGAGAGACTCCGACTTTGACCGTTTGCCACGAATTCTGCGATTCAGAGACGAACCCAACAATTGAGAGACAATTCAGAGACAGCGCCCAGCTAGTTGTTGCTCTATTCGTCTGCTTCTGGACTCCATTGAGCTTTGACTATATTATACCCTGACGCTTTGCGCAGCCGATTCATAACAGCTAGACCCAACCCCTCTTCTGGCACACTTTCTGCAATTATGACATCAATTCTCGCTTCGTCAAACCTCCTCAGAGACGCAAACAAGTTCTGTGCGATTGCATCTGGGTTGAAGCGACTGCCGAGAGACTCCATAATGTCTGCTTTGTATTTCGTTGCAGTTTCGTCTGTTGCAAGAACACCAACTTTGTTGCCATTCAATCTGTATGCAGATAAAAGTTTCTTTACTTCATTTATGACTGACTCAGTCGAGCCTTCAACCAAAATCAGCTTCGCTTTAGGCGCATAATGTTTGTGCCTCATTCCAGGAGACTTCGTTTCCTGAAGGGGTAGTTCTGTTTTAGCAGTGACGAAAGGGTGAAGTCTTGTTTCGCCTATGGCATCTCTTAAAACTTCAAGAGTCGTTCCTCCAGGACGGAGAATCATTGGTGGGTTGACAGTGAGGTCCAGAACTGTCGATTCCACGCCTATTCTCGTTGGGCCCCCGTCTAGGATCGCGTCTATGCGTCCATTTAGGTCGTCGAAAACATGTTTGGCTGTTGTTGGGCTTGGTTTACCTGCGAGGTTTGCGCTAGGTGCTGCAATAGGGCAGCCACTTTCTCTTATGAGCGCTAATGCAACTTTGTTTCTTGGGATTCTGATCGCGATTGTGTCTAGGCCGGCTACTGTCTCGCTAGGAACTTTAGCTGATTTCTTGAGGACAAGCGTGAGCGGTCCTGGCCAGAATTCTTTCATTAGTTTCTCAGCGTGCGCAGGAACAAAGGCTGCCAAGTCGTTAACATCCTTCGCGTTTTCGATGTGGACTATAGGGGGATTATCGAGGGGGCGTTTTTTTGCCTCAAACAGAGCCAAAACAGCCTCGCGGTCTAATGCGTTTGCGCCTAGACCGTAAACGGTCTCTGTCGGAAAAGCTACCAGTCCCCCGCTCTTAAGCAGACTCGAAGCCCTATGTATCATTGACAATTTGGGCTTTCGAGGGTTCACCCGAAGCAGCAGAGTCTCTTTCATGCTGTCTCTCAAGCTGAATATGCCAGTCTTGCTCATAAACCTGAGATAGCGAAAAGCGTTCTTCTTACTCGAAAAAACATGATTCAAGAGCCCATCCCAAGGGAGAACGCAAAACTCTACCCATAGTTTGCGAAGTATGAGAGCATCTTGCGTTTCCATACCACATGCAAAGGCGCCTGCGGCTTCTGTTCGATCAGCTACCTTTGCTGTGTTGTCCTATATTCTCTGCCCAGACTGCATCTGCGGTTGGATCAACAGTGCTAATGGTGAGATCGCTACGTTCCTGAGGTTTGCCTCTCGTCTTTTATCTTGATTACTTTCTCGATCAAATGCATGAAGAATGCTTGCGCCTGCATCTCAGTGAGCCTGTTCAAGTAGACTGAAACTAGCGCAATTTTTCCCTTTCTAGATGCTACGAATTCGGCAAACATACGGGCTGATATGGCGTTCTTGTCGCCCAAGAGTACTGATGATGAAACAGGACCCAGAAAATCCTTGGGTTTCGGAACTGCAACTGCCAAGGTCCCAAGCTTATCTTCCTGTTCGCTGAGCAGGATAAGGCATGAGTTGCTTGCTTCAACATATACCGCGAGAAAGCGTGTATCTTGCTCCAGAAGCTCTTCCTTAACTACTTTTGCTCTGCCGTTCCTGATCTCATCCAACACTTAATCCCATTTCTCCATTCAAGTCACGAAATGGTCTTATGCTGTGTTACCTTAAAAGACTTCACAACTGTACAAATTCGAGTCTGCGATTCAGCAGAACAGTCGTTAATGCCACTGCTGTAACAGCTGCCACTACCGAAATCCACAAAGAATTAGTTGCCACGTAGAAGCCTATGCCGGGCTTAAAGGCAGATGCAGTGCTAAAGCTCCACTCAATCGGTGCGCCCATTATTGTGACTGACACGTTATAGCAGGTATTGGGTTTGAGCAGCTCTGCGGGATAGAAGGTGTTCAAGTACGTCAGGGGACCTGTTACTTCGCTGTGTACTCTAGCAATTGTTGTTTCAGGGACTATTTGCAAATCATTGAGCACAGCAGAAGCTTATGCGTCCACAGTGATGACAGTGTCGAGAGAAACGTTGGTAGCGTTAGGAGGAGGTCCCACCGAGATTTCCATATCGTTCACGATCAGCATGTAGCCAACTGGTTTGGAATATGCCGATTGCGTAAAGAAGATCGCGAGGAAAGTAACTATAAAAGCCATCACAAAGACAGAAAGCAAAACTCCTGCAGGCTTCAGCTTGTTGGTGCACATATTAAAAC
>CAZQCX010000022.1:0-23365 GCA_964591705.1 uncultured Candidatus Bathyarchaeia archaeon
TGAGGAAACGGTTGAGGCTGCTCTGGTCTCTGGCGTTCATGAAACTTCGGTTTATTGCGTCAATGTTCTTCTTGCCTTCGCAGGCTATTAGGCCCAGTGTGTAGGTGGTGAAGTTTTGGAATTGAGGCTTGGAAAAGCATGGTTTGAACTCTTCCAGGATCCCTGTTAAAACGTCAACGTTTGAGGAAATAATCATCTTTTCGGTTCCTCCTCTTGTTGCAAGCGTTTATTGTGTCTTAAACGGAAAAAAAGCCTTTGGAACCAAAAAACGCAAAACTTCAGCTAGTACCAGTTTTGTTGCGGGCGGCTGCTGGCAAACAGATAAAAGCCCTATCGATAGACACATGCCATGAACATTCGGCAAACAACCCCGGCGGATCTTGAGGACATATTGTCTGTTGAAAGGGCTGCTTTCAATCGTGACAGCGAAGTGAACCTAACCCGTGCCCTCTTGGCTGACCCTTCAGCAGAACCGCGCCTATCACTCATGGCATACATCGATGATCGACCCGTCGGGCACATCCTATTCACCAAAGGCACTCTGACTAACCATCCGGATGTTGCGTTGTCGTTTTTGGCTCCGCTCGCGGTTGTGCCCAAGTTTCAGCGGCAAGGCATCGGAGGCGCCCTCATCAAGAGGAGCCTGCAGCTCTTAACAGAAGCCAATGTTGCCTTGATAGTTGTGCTTGGGCACCCCGCCTACTACCCGAAATTCGGGTTTAAGCCTGCATTCAAGCTTGGCTTTGAACCCACGTATCCCATCCCCGATGGAGTAGCTGATGCATGGATGGTGCAGACGCTTAAGCCCAACATAATGGGGCGTGTCTCAGGTCGAGTAATTTGCTGCGATGCTATGAATAAGCCTGAGATTTGGCGGGAATAACGATTGGTTTTCAGTACGCTGTTGTGATGATTTTGTTCCAACGGGGTCTACCCCTCCATAGCGCGCCTGCTACTTTCGAGGGGGAGCTTTCTCCTATCTAACCTTTTACCCCAAGCCATGCTGAAAGTATTATCCCGACCACCGTTTCTTCGTTGTTGGTATTGAACTTTGGTCCACTGAATTCTTCAACGGTCAATGCATGAACTGAGGAAAAGAGCCTTTAGGAGCATTTGAGCGGGTTTGTCGCAATCCAATTGTCCAGTTGCTGCTCGATCGCGAAGATAGGCGACTTATGCCTCGAGTTGAGTTCTTCATAAGCCCACCAGCCAGCAGCATCATGAATCTTCACCCAGCGATTGTTCTGGTTCATCCAAGCCACATAAGCAGCAAATTGACCAGTACGCCCATTCATACTTATTAGCCCTTTACTAAACTATGCATGAGCTCCAGCTTAAGGTTTGGGTTTTGGACTAAATTTTAATCCCAACCCAACCCCAACCCAACCCACCCAACCCAACCTTCTACTCTTCTTTCTCCCCCCTCTTTCTCCTTCTCTCTCTCTTAGTGACAGAAACGAGACCCAGACCCAGACAGACAGACAGAAACACTTGCTTTCTTAGCTATTTCTGACAATTCACCAGACATTTCTAATTCCTCAATTGACAACCACGTTCTTGGTTTCCAATTTTCATCTTCAGCTCTAAGGTATTTCGCCAACAATAAAGCTTCTTCGTTTATCAAAGTTTCAATTGTCTGTCTTTCGCCAATTTTTATTCTTGGGACTTCAACGAATTTTTCAAACCAATCGTTCAGTTTAGCAGTAAAAACGTTTGTGTTTGAATCATTTAAAAACTCTCGTTTTCCCTTCTTCTGAGATGTCATCGCCTCAGTCTTGAAAACAAAATCTCTTTTGCCCAATTCTGGACAGTGTTGAACGACAAAATCATCGATCAAGTAGCGGTATAGTTCTTGAAAATCACAAATCAAGCTTGGTTTGCCAAACTGCTCTGAATGCAGAAAACCCAAGTATGGCTCAAGCTTTGCATAGGTCTCCTCTTTTTCTGCTGAATTCTTGCCCTAGAGCGCCATAATATAGATAAGATTGAGAACAGCAAAGGTAAATATCGTTTTAAGAGGCTTTGCCATGACGAAGTTCAGATGCACAATATGCAATTGGATCTACGACGAAGCAAAAGAAGGAATATCATTTGGTGCTTTGCCCGCCGAATGGGTTTGCCCAGTGTGCGGAGTCTCAACGAGCGCCTTTGTTCTCTTAGCTGAAGAGACAGAAGCCACTAGAGAAGGGCGCACGGTGTCTGAAGTCTTCGTTGATCAAGTTGTCGAATGGGGTGTCAGATTCTTCTTCGGTGTTCCAGGCACATCAACGCTGGGTGTAGTTGATGCAATAAGAAAAAACAGCAAGGCAACTTACATACAAGTCAGACATGAACAGGCTGCCGCGTTTATGGCTTCGGCATATGGGAAGCTAACCGGCCACGTGGCAGCTGTTCTGGGGGTGTCTGGACCTGGAGCGACGAATTTGGCAACGGGTCTGTATGACGCAAGCTTGGATCATTCGCCTGTTCTGGCGCTAACTGGCATGGTTGCGAGGCAACTCATAGGCCCTGGCTCGATCCAGGAAATTGATCAGTATTCATTTTTCGAGCCTATTTGCGTTTACAACAAGGTCCTAATGTCAGAAGACCAGACCACAATGTTGGCAACGCTGGCCGTGAAGAGAGCCCTGCTAGATCGGGGCGTCTCTCACATTGGCATCCCCAATGACGTCCAAAAGCTTCCATGCGAAGCAGGCATATTACCATTTGAAGGGAGAATGCCTAACCTCGCATTCGGCCAAGAAAACAATCTCATCGAGAAAGCAGCATCCACAATTAACGAAGCCAAACGCCCTGTTATCATCGCAGGCTTCGGCGCCATGGGACAGGGAACCAAGCTTCTACGGCTAGCCCACAAAATCTCAGCGCCGATCGTGACGACTTTCAGAGCGAAAGGCGTGATTGATGAAACTGAGCCGTTGAGTGTAGGCAGTCATGGTGGCATGGGCTCAACGGCTGCTGCTGAATTGGTTCGAGAATCTGATTTGCTGCTGGTTGTCGGGTCTTCCTTTTCAGAAATGACAAAGCTTCCTGAAAAGCGGACGGTGCAGATAGATATCAACATGAAGAACATAGCCAAAGCTTTCCCAGTCGAGGTAGGCTTGCTCGGAAACAGTGCCGTGCTTCTGCCAAAAGTCACAGCGAGAGTTAAGGAAAGCGTGAATACCGAGTACCTGAAGGAAATCGAGAAGTTGAAGACGGATTGGATTAATCAGCTGAAGAAGGAAGCTGACCCAACCATGAAGCCCATAAGACCTCCTTACATCATAAAGGTGCTGAACAGCAAGATTGCCTCCAATGCCGTAATTTCTTTAGATGTTGGCGAGAATTGCTGGTGGTTCGGACGCAACTTCTTGATGAAGAGAACTCAGAAGATGGTGATGAGCGGACAGCTTGCTTCGATGGGATTCGGCTTGCCAGGCGCGATGGCGGGTGCTCTTGCATATCCTGACAGGCAAATTGTATGCATAACTGGCGATGGTGGCTTTTCCATGGTTATGCCTGATTTTATGACGGCGCTCAAGTATAAACTGCCCGTCAAAGTCTTTGTAATGAACAACAAGCGTTTGGGCATGATTATGCAAGAGCAGAAGGTCGAGGGCTATGAGAGTTGGCAGACCGATTTGTATGACTATGATTTCTCAGACTACGCTAGGCAATCTGGTGGAATCGGAATCAAAGTGAAAGCACCAAGCGAACTCCCAACTGCGGTTGATCAGGCTCTAGCAGCTAACACGACGGTCATAGTGGATATTGATACTGATCCGAGGCGATTCTTCTAAATTCTTGATTTCCCGGATTCTCTCAGGCGGGATGCTGAGAGCGGTTATTCCTACCCAAAGAAGGTCTCCAGCTTCGCCGCAGAGGTCTTTCTTAATACCTCAGCGCATCTTCTTGGATCGAGCAATTTGAACTCGAGTCCCAACGTTGCCAGCAGTCTTTGCACGTCTTTTCCAAGACTCGGGGCAACGAGGATTCCTCGAACTTCTCTGTCTGCTTTGTCCTTTATCGCTTCAATATACCTTGCAAGTTGGAGAGCAGCTTCTTTTCCTGCGGCTTTTCTTTTAACCTCAATGACTACTAGTTTTCCGCCCTTGTCAACTCCGTAGACATCCACAAATCCGGGCTCTACTTTCTTTTCGTAGCTAATAGGTCTGAAGTCTTGCTCTATCATGGAAGGCTTTACGAGAATGGCCTTGTGCATGTCTTCCTCGCTAGCTGAGAGCAGAAACTCTCCGGAATCCTTCAGACTCAGAGCTGAGACCATCAATATTGAGTCAAATTCGACCTTGACGCTTTCTCTAGGATTCTGTCTAATCCCATGGATTTCAATTTCACTCTCTCTTTTATGAACATGGAAAACGCAGCCCGAAGGTTGCCAATTCACTGGCTCATAGCCTACTGGGCGATGAACCAGGAGTGCCCCATCCTGTTTGATTATGAGCAGTCGCTGTCCCAACTCAAGGGTTGAGCTTGCCCTTCCGGAGTAGTGGACTTGACAGTTGCCGGCAACAATTATCGTCTTTCGGGTCGCGAGCGCTTTTTCGATCAGTCTCTCTGCTTCGGCGAAAGATGGATTGATCAACGTCGATGTCTTTTGGGATTCAGCCATTTTCCACTCAGCTAGCAGTTTATGAAGTCTGTTGGTACTTAAGAGTTCTGAAGTGTACATCGTTGAGTGGCTGGCGCCAGAAAAGAAGGATCATGCACCGATATGACCTGACGGCAAATATGTATGACTCTCGTTATCGGAGTGAGCAAGAGGCGAAATATGAAGCTGCTCTTGGGTGTGTTTCGATACGAGGAGCCGCGGTTTTGGATGTGGGATGTGGCACAGGGCTACTTTTCGATCATATTGCTGCCGACGCCGAGGTCGTTGTGGGAGTCGACGTGTCAAAAGGTCTGCTACTTTTGGCAAATGCACGCGCTCACCGGTTCTGCAACGTTCACATGGTTCAAGCTGATGCTGATCATCTGCCCTTCAAGCCAAGCTCCTTTGAGGTTCTTTTTGCGTTCACGGTCCTCCAGAATATGCCCAAACCTTCCCAAGCATTGCCTGAGATCGTCCGTGTTGCACGATCACGTGCTGCTATTGTAGTGACTGGTTTGAAAAAGGTTTTTTCTCTGCCCGATCTCAAAGACTTGTTGGAACGCACAAATTTGCACCCTGTTCGCTTAATTGATCATGAGTTACTCACCTGCTATGTCGCTATTTGCATCCCAAGCAAGTGTGCGGTCACTTGAACAAATTCTTCTGTGACTCATTCTCAGAAGAATCATGAATAGAAGAGCGTAGTTCTCAAGCAAGCCTTATATTCGAAAGCTTTCATTGGAAGAATCTTACAGATGATACAGAAGCTGGACCATACGTTGCAGCAGCTGTGTGCATCGGTTTGGTGAAAGGAATAAATGCCTTTAAGAACCGTGAAAAAAGACGCAGCAGAGACACTAACGCTAGAATGGATTTTACATGCCAAGAATTACAAACTGACATTAGATAAGATTCGTTGTGCTAGCTGCCAAATATGCGCCTTAGCATGCCCAAAAGAAGCGATTAAGGTTGAGAAGCAACCCAAAATTATGGGTCAAAAGGCAAGAAAAGCCAAAGTTGACATTGACCTGTCGAAATGCAACTTCTGCGGCATATGCGACATAACCTGTCCCTATGGTGCCATCAAGCTAACGTTGAAAGGAGAACATGTGCTTTCAGTCCTTGACAAGGAGAGCTTCCCACAGTTGATACGAGACATCAAAATCGACACTCGGCACTGTCCGAAAGACTGCGTTGAATGCAAAGATGTCTGCCCATTGGATTTGATCACGGTTTCGAAGGTGACCTACGACGGGAAACCAGTAACTGACTTCGAATCCCTTTCACCTAGTCAGAAGAAACATGTTCAGATTACCTTGGACATAAAGAAGGAATATTGTCCAACCTGCAGAGTTTGTGAGCTGAAATGTGCGCCAGGTGTTATTAGAGTGCGCAAGTTTATGGAAGGCAAAATAGCCATAGACCAGTCCAAATGCCCTGAAGGTTGCTCAGACTGTCTGGATGTTTGTCCAATAAAGGGTGCGCTTTTTCTTTCTGAAGTGGACAAACGGGTTCATGTCAACGAAGCTTTCTGTGACTATTGTGGCGCATGCAAAGTTGTGTGTCCAGTTGAAGATGCATTGAAGCTTCACCGAACCAAGATTATTCACACACCAATTGAGTCTGGAGCTTGGAACAAGGCTTTGCTAAGATTGACTTCACCCGCCGCCTCGGTGCAGGAGTTGAAAGCCAAGGCTGCCCAGAAAAGAAAGGATCTGGTGGCTAGAAGATTCGTTCTTGAGGAAGTTGTTCGATGAGTCAATCAGATGTTGAAAAACTGCCATCCGAAGAATTGCGTATTGGTGTTTTTATTTGCCATTGTGGTCTGAACATTGCCGGCACCGTGGACATCAAGCAAGTAGTGGATTATGCGAAGACAATTCCTGACGTGGTTTTTGTGAAGGAGAACCGCTACACTTGCGCAGATCCAGGACAAGAGGAAATTCGCAAAGCTATCAAGGAACAGAAACTCAACCGCGTTGTCGTTGCTGCCTGTTCTCCTCGCATGCATGAAGCCACATTTAGGCGCACCGTTTCGGAAGCTGGATTAAACCCGTTTTTGTACGAGATGGCTAACATTCGCGAGTTTGCCTCGTGGTGTCATCCTAATGCTCCTCAGGAAGCCACGGAACGCGCGAAGGATGCTGTGCGAATGGCAGTCGCAAAGGCACGGCTAATGATGCCTCTACAGACCATTGAGGTACCTGTCACTAACAAAGCCTTGGTAATTGGCGGTGGAATAGCAGGTATGAACGCTGCGCTCGATTTGGCCGAGATGGGTTTCCAGGTTTACATGCTGGAGAACACTGAGAGCATTGGGGGACATATGGCTGCGCTTGACAAGACCTTTCCCACTCTTGACTGTAGCATTTGCATCGAAGGTCCAAAAATGGTTGACTGCGGACGGCATCCGAATATCCAGATTTTTGCGAATTCTGACTTGGTTAAGGTCGAAGGATATGTAGGTAATTTCAAGGTGAAGATCCGCAAGAGACCTCGTTTTGTCATAGCTGAAAGGTGTACGGGCTGTGGCGAGTGTAAGGATGCTTGTCCGATTGAGTTCCCAAACGAGTGGGATATGAATCTGGGTACGCGAAAGGCAATTTCGGTGCCTTTTGATCAGGCTGTTCCGCTGATCTATTCAATCAATAAGGACTACTGCATTGAATGCTACAAGTGCGTTGACGTGTGTGGAGCAAGGGAGGCAATCAACTTTGATCAGCGACCTGAGGAAGTCGACATAGAGGTCGGCGCAATCATTGTCTCGACAGGATTCGACGTTTACCTGCCTTATGATATGCCTTTGTTAGGCTATGGGAAATATCCCAACGTGATCACTAGCATGGAGTTTGAACGGCTAATCCTTGCAGCGGGTCCAACTGGGGGCAAGGTCATCAGACAATCTGATGGACAAAAACCTCATTCGGTCGCGTTCATTTTATGCGTGGGATCACGGGACAAGAACAAATACCCCTATTGCAGCAACTACTGTTGTATGTACACGATGAAACATGTGGTTCAGCTGAAAGAGAAGTACAAGGAAGACGTTGAAGTTTACGTTTTCTTCATGGATATTCGTAGCCCAGGAAAAGGCTACGAGGAGTTCTACGACCGTGCGCGTGAGAGAGGTGTGACTTTCATTCGCGGTCGGGTAAGTAGGATCGACGAGAATCCCGGGACACACAACTTAGTCGTTCATTCCGAGGATCAGACGTTGGGTCAGCCGATAGAGATTGAGGCTGAAATGGTGGTGCTTGCGACTGCTTCAACTCCGAAGAAAGGGTCAGATGAAGTTGCTCGTATTCTTAACTTATCTCGGGGTGCTGACGGGTTCTTCATGGAGAGCCACCCTAAGTTGAAGCCTTTGGACGCTCCAACAGACGGTGTGTTTTATGCTGGAGCCTGTCAAGGGTTGAAGGATATTCCTGCCAGTGTTGCGCAAGGCTGTGGTGCTGCGTCGAGAGCAGCCACGGTCATTTCGAAGCCTAAGTGGAAGATTGAACCCATAATTTCGGTAATTGACGAGAGCAGGTGCAGAAACAAGACGGCAAAGTGCGGTATCTGCGAAGACAAATGTCCTTATGGCGCAATAAAAGTCGAGCCAAACAAGGCTGCCCAAGTCATAACCGCGAGCTGCCATGGTTGTGGAACATGTGTTGCTGAATGCCCTCACGATGCTATTACTCAGTTGCATTTCACTGACGCGCAAATCCTAGCTCAAATACGCACAGCGCTTGAAGATAAACCCGAGGACAAGATTCTGGCGATTCTCTGTAATTGGTGTAGCTATGCTGGGGCGGACTTGGCTGGCACAAGCAGGTTTGAATATCCTCCATCCGTTCGCGCGATTCGAGTTATGTGTTCAGGAAGAGTCGACAGGGATTTCGTACTTGAGGCTTTCAGGCTAGGCGCTGGAACGGTGCTGATTGGGGCTTGTCACCTGCCGTATGACTGCCACTACATTAACGGAAACTATAAAATGAAAGCAAGAACCGACGCACTAAGAGGTATGCTCGAAAAGCTTGGTTTAAGCCCCCAGAGGTTCCGAGTTGAATACGTTTCAGCTGCTGAGGGCATACACTATGCCGAGGTAATTCGAGAGATAGATTCTGACATGAAGGCGCTTGGAGAAGAAAAAATAAAGGCGGAAAACGCGAAGCTGAAACCTATAATTGAAAACATGCTCAAGCGCAAGAAATAGAGAAATCGTAATCTTGCCAAAAAAACTTTTCAATTGCTTTTGATTCGATTGTTAATTTGAGTTGAGTATCCTAAAACACAGTGTGACCCTTGCACCAATGATCTTGATTACTGAGGGGCTCAAACCATTTTTTTCGAATTCAAGAACACACAGCGCAAGACAGTCCCAACACTGGAAAGTTGAACCTATTGTCATTTCTTATTAACGCAAATGATCATCGCGTGTCCCGAGCTCCAGCATGGCGCTTTAGGAAAAGCTGTTCCCCCAACAGAAGGTTTCTATTAATCCATACTAGTCTCGTTTGTTTGGCTGGAGTTGACTATTCTGTGATCTTTTCCTAATCGAATAGAAGGTTATCCCAATCAGGATGAACGCAACACCTGTAATCCAGGCAAATGGCGCAACAAATATGACAGCACACAACAAAATCAGACAAGTAATAAGACCGAGCATAGGCATTACCCCTTTTAGTTTCATGTTGTTTCGTTCCAGCTTCAGTGAGGCGGCGTTAACAAGTACATACCAGAATAACAAGGCGAAAGTGCTAACCACCACAATGCCCGATAGATCTGCAAACAGGACTAGGACAACCATCGCTAACCCAACGCTCCAAATCGAGATGTGCGGTGTTCCAAACTTTGCGCTCAATATACTTAATGCTTGAGGGAGGTCTCTTCTTCGGGCCATGGAAAAGATCATTCTGCTCACGCCCAAGATGGATGTTAACAAAACGGTTGCTGTTGCCAACAGACCGCCTATTGAAATGATTTGAACAGCAACGGGATTTCCAGTGGCGCCAATAGCATATGACAGCGGTGAATTTGCGGATGCAAGATTATCAGATCCCACGAGTCCCACAGCAACTATGCCAACGAGCAGGTAGACTACGGTGGAAATGGCTAGGGCCAAGAAGATGGCTCTCGGCACGTTTCGTTTTGCATCTTTGATCTCTTCTGCTATGATCGTTGCCCTAGCGAAACCGCCATAAGCAAAAAAGATGAAGTAAGCGCCGAAAAGAACGCCCTTTCCTAGAGGCTCAAATGGCATGAAATTCGGAGGGTGTATGTAAATTATTCCGAATACCACGAAAAACCCTAAGAGCGCTAGCTTGGCAATTACCAGACCGCTGTTTATGAAGGCAGACTGGCGTGTTCCTACATAATTCAAAGCTGTGAAAACCAAACATACCCAGGCAGCAACAGCTTTCGGGGGAATTTCTGGAATCGCACTCGTCAAGTAGTAAGCAAATCCGAGACTGACTGCTGCTCCGCCAAAAGTATTCGCCACAATCCACATCCAACCCGAAAGAAAACCTGCTGTGGGTGAGATTAGCTGGCGTACGTATTCGTAGCCGCTTCCTTCAATAGGCTGCCATGCTGTCAGGCGGACAAAACTCAGTGCAGTCAGAAGAGCGACGGCGGCTGCAATACCCATTGATATCACTAGGGCTGAGCCCGCTAAACCTGCAACAATGCCTGTTACAACGAAGATGCCGCTTCCTATGATTGCGCCAACGTTAATTGCAGTGGCACTCCACAGGCCTATGGTCTTCCTAAGGTCTTCTTGTTTGTTTTCTTTCATTGCAAGTGCTTCCATATCTGTTGCTTTTGTGTCGTTTGCCCAGGTGAAAGCCTTTATCTGCTAGCGTGGACTTGCGAGTCAAGTCAAATACAAACGGTGGAGGTTTAAATTTCTTGTCGGACTGACGAGGCAGGGATTGCGTTGCAAGGGACTTATTAAGCCGATGATACAAATTGACCAGAACGGGGAAGCGGAAATGGTTTCCAGTTTCGGGTTTGAAGTGCCAAGCTGGCACAAAGTGTATGATATGCTCCTAGAGTTAGCTGAGAGAATCAGTTTGGAAGGATTTAAACCTGATATCATCGTGGGCATTTCGAGAGGCGGTTGGCTGCCAGCTCGTGTCTTGTCAGATTTGCTTGAGAACCCCTATATCACAAGTGTTGGCGCCGAATTCTACGTGGGTGTATATGAAACCATTAGTGAACCTCGCTTGACTCAGCAGATCCCAGTGAGCGTTTTTGATAAGAGAATATTGCTTGTGGACGATGTGGTTGATACTGGCAAGAGCGCAGTGTTGATCAGAGATCATTTATCTCGACAAGGTGTTAAGGAAACTATGATTTTGACCCTTTACTACAAACCATGGAGCGCGATCAAACCTGACTTTTATGGCGAGGAGACAAGTGACTGGATTGTTTTCCCTTGGGAAATCAAGGAGACGCTGACTAAGCTGGAGAAGAAAAGCAAAGAGGCGGGTGAATCATTCGAGGACGCGATTTCACGACTTGTCAAGTCCGGCGTTAGCAAAGAGTTGGTTGACCGGTTGCTGAAGCATCAATCGGCATCTTCGTCTCCCCCGAACGGAGATGCTGCATAGAGTGCGGTGGAAGAGTTTATTTTCATGTTGCGAACACTCTAAATGGGAATCAGCTTGAAGAGGTTCATCCAGCCTCACATAATGTGCACCACCAAAGACGTGGCGAAATATGTTTTACTGCCTGGTGACCCACGACGAGTTGAGATAATTGCTTCTTTCCTAGATGATAGTCGCAAAGTGGCAGACTACCGTGGTTTCATAACCTACAGCGGGAGCAAGGATGGTGTTGGCATTTCTGTTTGCTCAACCGGAATAGGCTGTCCATCAGCGGCAATAGTGGTCGAGGAGTTATCGCGGATCGGTGCTGAGATCTTCATCCGAGTTGGCACGACAGGAGCGCTTCAGGAGTATGTTCAGATGGGAGATGTTGTTATTGCTTCTGCGGCAGTGCGAGCTGATGGAGCTTCGAGAATCTGCGTGCCACTCGAGTTTCCTGCGGTTGCAGACTTTGAAGTGTGCTCAGCATTGCGAGAGGCAGCGAGAAAACGTGAAAGGAAGACGCATTTTGGTGTGGTTTTAAGCACAGACGCCTTCTATGGCAACCTTGAAAACCTGAAATGCTGGAGCAAGGTGGGCGTCTTGTGTGTTGAGATGGAGAGCTCGGTAATATTCACCATCGCAGCTTTGAAGAAGCTGAAAGCCGGATCGATATTGGCGGTCGACGGAAATCCTTTGTTAGGTGTTGGAAAGGGCGAGTTTGAGCCTGGCGAGCACAAGGGTGAACTTGATGATCGTGTTGTGTCTGCCATTAGGGAGGAAGCGAAGATAGCGATAGACGCGACTTTGATTATGGAGAAGAACTCCAAGGCTATCAGGAAATAGAATGCAAAAAGCATTGTTTTCGATTGCCTGTTGTCTGCGGTGGCTACTCTTTTACATATGGCTTGTAATCGCTCGGTGGAACGCGTTTTCTGGCAAAGACTGCCACAACTACAATGGTTAAAACGTAAGGCAGGGTCAGTATTATCTGAGAAGGAAGCGCCCCAACTGATTGCAGTCTCATTTGCAGTGCGTCTGCAAAACCGAAAAGCAGACTTGCGCCGAGGGCTCCGAATGGTGTCCACCCTCCTAGGATCATGGCGGCCAAAGCGATGAAGCCACGTCCTCCGGTCATACCAAGAACGAAGACGTTTAGATGACCCAGCGATAGGAATGCGCCTCCCAATCCAGATAGCATGCCGCTCACGATGAGGCACAGGTACTTGGTTCTGTATACATTTACACCGGTTGTGTCAGCCGCTGCTGGATGTTCGCCAACTGCTCTTATCCTCAGTCCCACGTGCGTCTTGGACAAGAGGATGTATGATAGCACAACAATAATCAATGATACGTATACGAGTGGGGTCTGTTTTCCTAAGATTTCGCCAACTGCGGGGACATCTCTTAGCAACGGAATAGTGATAGTCTCGAGACCTTGAACGTTTTGAGAGGCGCCTCTTGATCCCCAGATAACTTGTGACATGTAAGCCGTGAAGCCTATAGCGAACAGGTTTATTCCTGTGCCACTGACTATCTGGTCTCCAGCAAATCGAACAGTCAGCAGACCGTGAACGAGACCCAGTGCTCCACCTGCTAGGATGCTTGCTGCCACTCCTGCCCACGGATTGCCGGTTGTGTAAGTTGCGAATACGCCAGAGAAAGCTCCTGTGAGCATCATGCCTTCTAAGGCTATGTTAACAATTCCCGCTCTCTCGGAAAATATGCCGCCGAGAGATGCGAATACCAGCGGAGTTGCCATCCTCAAGGCTGCGGCAAAGAGCCCAACGTTGACTATGTCGATTATGCTTACCATTTGAAGCCCCCTTTTCTGAGGCAATATCTAATTAGTTTTGGCGCTGCGACGAATAGCACAATTAGGGCTTGAAGTACAAATATTATGTCAAGGGGGACGCCCGTTACTCTATTCATCGTCATTCCGCCGCTCCTGAGCGCTCCGAAGAATATGGCAGCTACTACAGCGCCTATGGGGTTTAGGCCGCCTATGAGTGCGACCGCTAGTCCATCCCATCCGTAGCCTGGAGAGAAGCCGTCTATGAAACGTCTGTGGACTCCCAGTACTTCTCCTGCTCCTCCGAGTCCTGCGATTGCACCGCTGACTACTAAAGCAACAATTATACCTTTCTTCACGTTGATGCCTGCATTTTTGGCAGCCGTCGGATTGAGTCCTATGGCTCTCACCTCGTAGCCAACAGTTGTTTTGTCGAGCAAGAAAGCTGTAATCCAAGCGGTAGCTATGGCGATGATAAAGGCGACTGAGAGTTGTGTCGGTGGCAGAATACGAGGTAATTCAGCGGAAGGCGCAACCATGACAGTTCTCGCCACCCAACTACCCGGCTCTTTCAGGGGATAGTTTACCATATAGCTCGTTAAATACAATGCGACATAGTTTGCCATCATTGTCGTTATTACTTCATGTGCTCCAAGTTTTGCTTTCAAGATTGCAGGGATGAAACCCCACAGTGCCCCTCCAGCAGCGCCGGCCAATACCGCCAACAATGAATGGACGAGTATGGGAAGTCCGTTGAAGGATATGCCCACTATCGCGGCGACAAACCCTCCGATTAGCAGTTGACCTTCGGCGCCTATGTTGAAGAGACCACACTTGAACGAAAAGAGAAAGGCTAGCGCAGTGAAGATAATCGGAGTTGCTTGTGTTAGAGTTTGTCCTATGCCGTGCAAGTCACCGAACGCTCCCGTTAACATGGTGCCGTATGCTTCGATCGGCGAGTGGCCTGTTGCCAGAATTACTAGCGCGCCAATGAGTAGAGCTCCAGCAACGGCAACTATTTGGAAACGTGCAGCCTTTGCCAGATCTACCATTTCGGATAACATTTTGTCGACTATTTGACTGGATTTTTGAGTTTTGTCTTCTTTAGTCATTTTTTCCCCCAGTCATTAGAAGCCCCAAGTCTATCTCATTCGTTTCATGGCTTTCTCTTATTGCAACGATATTTCCTTCGTAGATAACAGCGATTCTGTCGCTTAGAGCGAGTATTTCTTCGAGATCCGTGGATATCAGGAGAATGGCGGCTCCTTTGTCCCGCATTTCCAGGAGCTTCCTGCGGACGTAGTCAGTGGCTCCAACGTCCAATCCTCTAGTTGGCTGGGCAGCGATTATGAGCTTTGGTTCAGCGCTGAACTCTCGTGCTACCACGACTCTCTGTTGGGTGCCGCCTGAAAGGTTGCCTGCGAGGGTGTCTTTGCTTGGTGTTTTAATAGAGTATTCTTGGATCTGTTGCTCTGCAAAATCAGCTATTCTTTTTGGATCCAATCTCAGCCATTTTTTTGCGAAAGGTGGTTTGTCGTGACGTCCCAGTATCAAGTTTTCTTGGACGGAGAAACCTACTATCAACCCTTTCTTTTGTCTGTCCTCTGGCACATTAGAAAAGCCCCTTTCTATTCTTTCGTGAGTGGACAGGTTTTGTATCTGCTCACCATTCAACGTAATTCTCCCAGATACAGGTTTTCTTGTTCCAGTCAAAACTTCAACTAGCTCGGTTTGGCCATTTCCTTCGACGCCTGCTATTCCGAGTATCTCGGACTTGCGAACTGTGAAGGTTACATCTCTCAGAGCTGGGAGCTTGCGATCATTTGTTGCACTCAATTTTTCAACCTGAAGAACAGTGGTGGCTGATGCATGTTTTTCTTTTCTGCATGTTGGGAGCATCTCTCGTCCAATCATCATCTCAGCCAATTCTTTCGGGTTTGTTTTGTCCACGTCCACAGTTCCTACGATTGTTCCTTTTCTCAGAACTGTGACCCTGTTGCATATGGCGCAGACTTCTTTTAGTTTGTGAGATATGAACACTACAGATTGGCCCTGTTGTCTCAGTGTTTTGACTGCATCAAAAAGATGTTCCGCCTCCTGTGGCGTGAGCACAGATGTAGGTTCGTCCAGAATCAGAATTTCGGCGCCTCGAAACAACGCCTTCAGGATTTCCACTCTTTGTTGAATCCCGACTGGGAGCGAGTTCACAGTGGCCTTGGGGTCTACTTGCAGTCCGTACCGAACGGAGAGGGCTCTGGTTTGGTTGATAGCTTCAGCGGTGTCGAATAGGAGGTTGTTCCTTCGTGGTTCGTGTCCCAAAACAATATTCTCAGCGACTGTGAGTGAAGGAACGAGCATGAAGTTTTGATGTACCATGCCTATGCCGAGCTTTATTGCAGTGGCTGGGCTGTCGATTACCACTGGTTTTCCATTTACGAAAATCTGTCCTCTGTCTGGTTGATATAGGCCATATAAGATGCTCATTAGAACCGTCTTTCCGGCTCCATTTTCTCCTAACAGTCCATGAACCTCGCCTTTTTCTAGGATGAAGTTTATGTTTGCATTAGCGACTACGCCGGGAAAGGCTTTACTTATGCCTTTCATTTCGACGGCTGAGGTCATAAATGATAGAAAAAAAAGGTTGGGATTTAACTTTTTGGCTTAGTAGGCGCTTGGTACAGTGATCGTTCCAGAGACTATTTTGTCTCTAGCTTCTTCCATCTTGTCTATTATTGTGCTTCCCAATGCTGGGTGTTTGAAGTTGAAAGTTTTCTCCCAGAAATCTTCTTCTTCAGGCAGTCTGCAGCAACCAACCCATCCTTCCTTCAAGCCTCCGTTGTATACTCCACCTTCGAATGTTCCTTCTATGGCATCCTTGATTGTCTCAAAAACAGCGACATCAACTCTCTTGGTCATACTGGCGACTATTTCTGAATATAGATAGCATTGGCATGCGTCTACACCAAGCCCCGTAATTCCTCCTTGATGTGCTGCTTCTAAGGCACCCAGTCCACTCTTGCCCGCTGCAACGAATATGGCATCAACTCCCGCGTCAGTCAAGCTTACTCCCAGTTCTTTGCCTCTGGTTGGATCCGCCCAAGCACCAACGAAAACCGGCTCCATCACTCTTACGCCTGGGTTTGCCCATTTCGCTCCTGCTTCGTATCCTTTGAAGAAATCCCTGATCAAAGGTATGTCCATGCCGCCGACAAAACCCACTTTTCCACTCGTGGTTTTCATTCCGGCTACTACGCCTACCAAGAAGGAGCCTTCGTTTGCTTTGAACAGGAGTGACGCTACGTTAGGTTTGTCAACTACCATGTCGACGATTGCAAATTTCTGATGTGGATATTCTCCAGCAACTACGGTTAACGCGTCGGCTTGATCAAAACCAATGCAGATGATGATTTCGTACTCGCCTGTTTTTGCAAAGTCTCTATGAAGACCTTCATATTCGGCTATGGCTTTGGGTTGTACTAAGTCAAATTGCACTCCCAGTTCATCTCTGGCTCTGGTTACGCCTGCGTAGGCTATGTCGTTGAAGGATTTGTCCCCTAGGCCTCCCGTTGCGAGAACGAGGCCAACTTTCTTTGCTTGTTCTGCGGGAGGTCTCGTGGCTAGGTATACTCCAACAATGGCTATCAGTACGATGGCGACAATGATCACTGCTGCAGCTAAGGTTGAAACAGCTCTTCTCCCCATTGTTTCACCTCAATTCGGCATCGGTTATTTTGTTTGCATATGTTATTAAAGCCTTTTTGTTTCTTCGAACCACAGTCTCGTGTCAGATGTCTCCGGACTCTTGGATCTTCACGTCCTCGTATGGAGCTGCGACTCTTCGGTAATATTCCAGTTTTATGCATTCTAGGACGCCTATTGCTTTGTTGATATGGAAGTATCGAAGAGGATAGACCTCCTTCAGTATCTTGGTCACTACGTAGTTGAGCTCTCCATCGACTTCGTCTGGAGGCAGAGTCTTCAGTAATTCAACCAGTTCTTTGAGAATTGTGTTGTACTTAGCTCTATTTCCAGCTCTTATGTAGGGCAAAGATGTTCTCTCCTTCCTAGTAATCGTGAGTGTGGCGGTATTAATAATCTGGGGATATTGAAGGCGTGTGTTTTTGTTTGACAGCTGGCTGTTGAGTGTGCCCAGCCACAAAAACTTCCAGTCGTTGTTTGCCGACCGTAAGCGCACTAGACAGCTTTTGGATGCTTAGCAAATAATCCTTGGTCTGCGCAGATTCCATGCGCAAAATTCCTGGAGCACGTTGGAGCCTGAAAGTGTGGGTTGTTCGTAGAACAAGGATGCGGTCGTCTTCAAGGCAGATGGTATTCTTGGTAGTTCTTCGTGTTGAAGAGGCTAAGTCTATCAGCGTTGTCTTAGAATGTGTCACTGGAGTTGAAGGTTTAAAGCCCCGTCAGAAAACGCAAATAAGTTAGTGCGTTGTCCTATCATTCTGGACGATGAGGAAATCGAGGTACGAAGACGCAGATCGCGGATGATATCTTTTTCCGCTACTGAGTCCAAATCACTCTGAACCCACATGAAAATAAATCCTGTGCAGAATAGTGAATAAGTGTTCTTACGCTTCTTCTGAACACTCGTTGGGGATTAAGCAAACTGGGAAATTGTGGAAAGAAAACTGGAATTAGGAAGCGGGTTTACCGATCTCTCTTGCCTGTCAAGTATGCCCATGTGCCTACCAGTAGGACGGTGAGGCATGCGCCAGCAAACCCTGAAATCATGAAGCTTGTGAGCCCGCCCAACGCTGGTAGAACTGAGATCAGCCATGGAATGAAGTATGTCGCCGTAAGCTGTGCAATGACTCCAGCCATGAAACCCAAGACAGCAATAATCCCGAACACTTTTGTTCTATCACTCATTCAATTCACCTTTTGCATTAGCATTATTCCAAGTTTCTTTTTAGTCTAACTTACATTTTTTTGTCTATTATGGGAAACCAAACGTCGGCATGTTTTAATTTTACAACTAAAGCTAAAAACCACTTTCACCCGCCTGTATATCTCTACATATATACGTGCATAATTCCGTCATGTTAACAATGTATAAGATGCTTCTGCGCAGTCTTTGTTCTTCGGAGGTATAGAATTGTCAGAAAGATTCGCGAAAAAGTGGGAAACCAGGAGAGACGACCAGCCATTCACTGACCGCATAAAAGACGCAGTCAAACCCCCAGGGCCACTGAAGCCACGACTCGATTTCGCCGTTAGACGCATTGAACTCCAAGTCCAGAAACTTGACCAGGCCACAGAGAGATTCACTCAGCGCGACAAGGCAATCTTTGCCAGAATTGTTGATGCATATACGAAACACGATACTTCACGTGCAAACGTCTTTGCAAATGAGCTTGCTGAAGTCCGTAAAATGGAACGCTTGATAATCAACGCTAGACTCGCACTCGAGCAAATAGTGCTGAGACTTCGCACAGTATCTGAGCTGGGCGACGTTGTTTCAACTTTAGGGCCAGCCGTCGGCGTGCTGAGAACAGTCAGATCAGGACTTGTAAGCGTCTTCCCAGAGGCAGAAAACGAACTTGGCGAAATCGGCAACATGCTCAGCGGAATAATGATCGAAGCAGGCCAAGGCTCAGGAATGACACTGAACTTCGATACAGTGAACGAGGACGCAAGCAAAATCCTAACAGAAGCCGCAACTGTAGCAGAGCAGAGAATAAAGGAGAAGTTCCCAGACTTGCCAGCTGGCATGCCAGCAATGCCTGCCTCGCAAGAGAAAGCCGGAACAGAAAGCTACTAAAGGTGAAGGAGGGAAAACATGTCTCAGAATCCCAACCTTTTTCTTTCAATTAACAAACCAGTGAAAGACGAATACGGTCGTGTTATCGGCAAAATTGCATCTTTGGCAATGACCCCCAGCGGTCAATTTGACGCTGTGTTTGTTGAATTCAACAGTGGAAGATTCTCAAAGCAGCCCATACGACAGCTCAAATTCAATGGCTCTGAAGTCACCTTCATTTCTTCAACAAAATCTCAAGCAAGTACCCTCTGCGACCAGATACCCTTGATATGGCGAAAAGATCAAGCTCTGAAGGATCTGTCAGACAAAAAGAAGATTTCGGTTGATATGTACCAGGAAATCCACAACAGCTTCAACAGCATCCTGAGCCAACTGAAGAAAGACGCACAGATTCTCTCTGACGAGATTGCTGATCAAATATGTTCCTGCGAAGAAGAAATTAAAACGATGAACTATGCCATACTGAACCTCGAAATTGAACACGAAATAGGAAAAATCGACGACGATTCTTACAAAGCAGCATTCAATAATCTCCAAGAAAGCCTGAAACGCGCCACAGCAGAGAAAAACGAGCTTGAGCAAGCAAAAACCAGACTGTCAAACATGATGCTCGGAGATTCGTTGGCATCCGCACCGAAGATCAAGCCCCAAGTCGAATCGCCAGTTGAAATAAAAGCTGAGCTTCCTGAATCCCCAGTTGTCGTGTACGTGAAAGAAGTAGGCAAAGCCGGAATATAGCCTAAAAAAGAGCAGCATGGGGGAGGGGGAATAACCGATGAAGAGCTTCACGAGCCCAAGCCCTCCTCCGTTGAAAGAAATTGCCACAAAATCAATTTTTACTCTAAGGGTTCAGCAGAATAAACTTGAACAGGCAAGCTTTAGGCTGAGAGAACGCGACAGAGTTCTTTTTGAAAGCTGCATGGGCGCATTAAGGCGGAACAAAAAGGAAAAGGCTGCTATTTGCGCCAATGAAATTGCTGAAATAAGAAAACTAATAAAGTTTCTATACAACGTCCAGCTCGCGATCGAACGCGTTGTACTAAGGCTTGAAACAATCAGGGAACTCAGCGAAATAGTCGTAGACCTGAAGCCCGCTCTCAAGCTGTTGCAAGATGTTTCACGTGATTTGTTCCAGGTCTTGCCTGATGTATCGGCTGAATTGAACAACGTCAACTCCACAATAAGTGAAACGCTCTACGCTACGAAAATAACCGCTGATCCCTCAATAATTCCAGTCGACAGAAAAACAGAAGGCGGCGAGGAAGTGCTTAAGGAAGTCTCCAGCTTCATAGAACAAAAGCTGAATGAAAACTTGCCTGAACCACCGACGACTGCACCGACGCCGGAAAAATCTAGACTGAAGGAATTAGTTGCGCTTTCCGCAAACTGCTCACAAGTGGTGGGTCGAAAGACAATCGAAGAAAGCACCTTGGATGCTTCTCAGACCCTCTTTTCTTACAAGAAATCTGAAATCAAGGAAATCCAACTCACTGTCGAGAAGCCCTCTATTGAGGACTCACTTCTCGAGTATGTTAGAAGGTGCAATGGGGAAATAGATCTGAACCGTTGCTCAAGCGATCTCAAAACATCAAACGATGAGATCGAGAAAGCTCTTGAAACTCTAGGGTCTAAGGGTAAGATCAAGATTGAAGTAAGATAGCAGCAAAAATGACGGAGAAAAAGTAATGAGCGCCTCACAGGAACTTGAAAAAGCTGCAACTGCATTTGCGTTGGATGCCGTTCGCCTTGACAAAGCGGGATCCAAAGGGAAAGCTATAACCCTTTACCAAAAGGCAATTGAAAACCTCTTGCAGCTTGTTCAGCTCTACCCTGAGTATGGTCTCAACAAGGTCTATGTGCAGAGGGCGATTGCCTACCAGGAGCGAATCAAAGCGTTGCAGGGCGCTGTTTCGCCTGCTGACTACCAGATAGGCGCTGACGGAAGGGGCACCGAAGGCGCGGGTGGTGGCTCAACCACTGAGGGCGGCAAGTCAAGCTACGAAGAGCTCATTGTCACGGAAAAACCAAAGGTGGTTTGGGACGAAGTTGTAGGCTTAGAAACCGCGAAGAAGGCGATAAAGGAGGCTATAGTTTACCCTGTTCAACGACCCGATCTGTTTCCATTAGGGTGGCCACGGGGCATACTGCTCTTCGGTCCTCCTGGATGCGGTAAAACCCTGATCGCGGCAGCGGTTGCTACTGAGCTGGATGCAACCTTCTATTCGATTGATGCGGCCTCAATAATGTCCAAGTGGCTTGGAGAGGCAGAACAGAACGTTGCAAGACTTTTCGGTTCCGCCAGAAAATCTTCTAACGATGGAAAACCAGCTATTGTTTTCGTTGACGAGCTGGATTCACTGATGGGTCAGCATTCAAATGAAGTGGGGGGTGAAATTCGTGTTCGCAACCAGTTTCTTAAAGAAATGGACGGGGTCATGGACAAAGGAAAAGCCCTGCACGTTTACGTTATCGGTGCCACCAACAAGCCCTGGGATTTGGACTGGGCGTTCATTCGAAGATTCCAAAAGAGGATCCTAGTGCCACTCCCTGATCATCATACGCGACTGATGATGTTGAAACTCTATACAGGTAACCTGCAAATCACTGAAGACGTCGACTTACACGAGCTAGCTCGACTCTCAGAAGGATTCTCAGGTAGTGATATCAGAGATGTCTGTCAGTCAGCGCAACTCTCGTTGATTGGCGAGTTTTTCGAATCGGGTCAGGCGATGGACAAGCAGGCCAAACCGAGACCGTTGACGATGTCAGACTTCAGAGGCATACTCGAAGACCGAAAGCCAAGCGTCTCAATGAGCATGCTCTCGCACTACAGCAGATGGTTCGAAGCTTTCAAGGCGCTTTAGCAACAAGGGAGGGAACACAAAGAAGAAAAATGGCTGATAACGGCTGCGTGGAAAAGTCTGGAGAAAACATATTTTTGCACGCTCTCCCTTCTCCCCCTCAATAGATCTCCAGACTCCACACAACAGCCCTATCAGCGATGAGTTATTTCTTCAATAGCCTCTCTTCTATGATGTCAGCAAGCTTCTCAGGATTCTTCAAAGCGTTCGCATAGGGAACCGTGGAGTTCACGTTTTCCGTGTTGTAAGGTCCGCTGAATGCCAATATTGGTTTGTAGGCTTCAGATGCGCTTACCGCCTCTTCCCTTGATTTCACGACAACGATTTTGGGGATTCTCTCAAATTTCGCAAGCCTCTTCTTCAACCCTTCAATCAAGACCACATCGTTACCCTCACATTCTCGCAGAAGCGCGTCGATCTTCACTTCGTCAATGGGCACTTTGTGGATTGTGGCGACTTCGTTTGCGGCCACGCTCACTATGGTTGTTGCTCCTGCTTGTGCGAAACGCCATGTGTCCTTTCCTTGTGTGTCTATGGTAAATTCCGGTTCAGACACGTGTTTTATTGCCGCTACTTTGTGCCCTCCTTTTGTCAGTTCCCGGATTAGGTTCTCAGTTGTTGTGGTTTTTCCAGATTTCTTTGTTCCAACAATGGCTACTGCTAGCATCTCTTACATCGCTGCCTCGCTACTTCATTTCTTCCTTGAAAATCTCTTCGAGCATTTTCTTGTTAATGCCGATTTCTTCTGCCAAACCCTTCGTCATCTTGACGTAAGTTCGGAATAGACTCTGAAGGATCTCTGATTTTTCGCTCTCAGTGAGTTCTTTTTCCTCAGCAAGCAAAAGGGCGAACCATTTTCCTGCATTCGTTAGCCGATAAGCTTTGATCCAGATGATTCTTCCCTCTCTTTCGTTCTTTTCCATTTCCTCATTCAAGACGCCCAGTTTGGTGAGGGACTTTAGGTTTTCGATGATGGTCTTGTTTGAGAAGTTGAGCTTTTTGAAAAGGTCTCTTTGGTAGATGTTTTTTGAAACGCCCTGCTTGAGCGAGAAACGCAACAGGTCAACTGCAGCTTTGGAGCCAAAGATGGCGCTCAGAATCTTGTCTTTCTCTTCGGTTGGAAGAAACACTACATAGGGATGTAATTCTTCAGTCAAAGCCAATCAGTGATCTAACTTGGGCAGCGTTCACATTTAAGATTTATGATCACGAGCCATCGCTGAGACAAGAGCAGCGGGTCACTGCAGTTCGACGCCCAGACTCCGTCGAGAACCCTCATGCCCTAGCCTACTACCCGCACCCCCTTGAGCGCGTAACGTCCAAACTTAGGTTGCTCTCTCCCGAGCCTGGCCGGGTTCGCCTGGTAAACTCCGAATTCGACTTCCCTACGGAAGCCGCACGGAGACCGCCAGCCCCAAAGGACGGATAGTCACTGGTTCGGACATGAAAGTCTCGGCGGCCTTTTGCGCCTCATCCGCAGCTGTCAGCCCGTCATGTAGAGGGTTTACGGTTCAAGGGACCCCTACCCCCCCGCCTGAGACCCACTGCCGAACAATGTGAGGCTGAACAAATCTATAAACTTTAGTTATTGCAATCTTCAGTCCGGTTCTCAACTTGGGGAAGCTAGTTTGCGTGAGCTTCTCAAGCGCGATACTATGATCAGAAGGATTCGGGCGTGCATTACCGTTGTTTCCAAGGCCGGCGTTGTTATGGTTTTAGTTTACGTGTCTGGCTAGAAAAGAGGAAAACTAGGGAGATTGTCTTCAAGGT
>CAZQCX010000023.1:0-22808 GCA_964591705.1 uncultured Candidatus Bathyarchaeia archaeon
CCATACGGGCCGGTCGTCTAGCTTGGTTAGGACATTGGCTTTACGAGCCAAAGGTCGCCGGTTCAAGTCCGGCCCGGCCCAGTCATCAATTTATTGCGTGTCGAGTTTCAAATTTACTTCATTAAGAGTTTGTTGCATATTATTTTGGATAATTTTTGACCGTTCTGTTGAGATTTAACCAGAATCATTTGGTTTTTCGACTAATTCTCCGTTGAACACAAGGTCTCTTCCAAATTGCTTCCTGCCCGAGGGTAAGCAAAGGAGACGTTCAAAGCAATGCTTCAGGTGATTTCGTAGTTTCCAACCTGAAGATGTGAATTCCTCAATTAAACGTGAATGCCGTGTCTCTCCTACCTGTTATGAATTCTTCACAAAATATGTGATTTTTTATGATATTTTCTCAAAAACGCTAAAATAGTATCGAGAAACTTTCATTCTAGAAATAGGATGATGGCTATCACTGCATCAAAATCAAACAATTGTTATTCCTGTGGTGAAAACAAACCAGAATATGTGCTCGATGACCGTCTCCTCTGCTGCGACTGCTATCGGCGAGAGATTGAGCTCACATATGGAGACTGTGTACCTCGGTTACCTCAAAAGCAAAAATGAAGCCAAAGAAAGGGGAGCTCATTGACAGAACGAGTCCAAAACAATAGTTCCTACCTCAACGCAAAATCAACAGTAGGCACAAACACCAGAGTGAAAGATACAAGCACTATAAGCGGAATGTGCCCAATCTGCATCCATGACTGCCCTGTACTCTGTGAGATCGGGCTCTCTACCTTCCGAGGAAGGGAAGCTCTATATCCGGAGCCAGCCCAATTCGGCAGCAGCACTGCAGGCGCACTGAAGAATTTCGGCTTAGACTGGAGTCAATTCAGCATCCAAGCAGGCCTCTTCGAGGCTGAGGGTATCAGCGAGAGCAGCGAAGAAGCAGTCTTCCCTAACGCAAACATCGAAACCACGGTAGGCGGTATGCCCCTCAAGCTGCCAATCTTGACTGGCGCTTTCGGTTCAACGGACGTCGCACAAACTAACTGGGAAGGCCTAGCGGCGGGAGCAGCCTTGGCAGGCGTGTCCATTACAATTGGCGAAAACGTTGTCGGTATGGATACAGGTGCAAATTTCGTTGACGCCAAAGTCACTGCCTCACCTGAACTGAAACGCAGGGTGGATCTGTTCAGGAAATTCTGGGATGAAAAATATGGTGATGTGATAGTTCAGACCAACGTGGAAGACCAGAAGCTCGGAACAGATGTCTATGCGCTCAGCAAGCTAGAAGTCAACGTAATAGAACGCAAATGGGGGCAAGGGGCAAAAGCAATTGGCGGCGAAGTACGTTTAAAAGATTTAAACAAAGCGATCCTGCTCAAGAAACGAGGCTACATAGTCATACCCGATCCAGAAGATCCAGTGATACAAGAGGCATTCAAGAATGGCGTCTTCAGCACTTTCGAACGACATAGCCGAGTAGGTATACCTAAACAAGAGAAATTCGTAGAAGATATTGACTGGCTACGCAAGCAGGGCGCAAAAAGGGTCTTCCTGAAAACGGGCGCTTACCGACCTACAGCGGTAGCATACACAATGAAGTTTGCTTCTGAGGCAAGAATTGATGCTTTAAGTTTTGACGGCGCCGGCGGCGGAACGGGCATGAGCCCCGTGCCAATGATGGATGAAATGAGCATTCCCACAATTTATCTTCAAGCTATTGTATTGCGTTGCGCTCAAATTCTTAAAAGCAAAGGCAAGTATGTACCCGATCTGGTGATGGCAGGAGGTTTCATTGAGGAAACTAGCATTTTCAAGACTATCGCAATGAGCAACTTCGGTCACGGACCATTAGTCAAGGCGGTCCTAATGGGGCGCTCCCCTATAACAGCGGCAATGAAAGCCAATTACTTCAAGCAGCTCGCAGAAGAGGAGAAACTGCCCAAGCATTTTGCTGATAGATATGGAAGAGATCCATTGAAGTTCTTCATAGCGACGCCCGAACTCAAAGTCAAATACGGCAGCAAATTCGGCATTCTGCCTCTTGAAGGGATAGGGGTCTACACATACCTAACCGACCGCGTTGGCGTAGGTCTCAAGCAGTTAATGGCAGGGAACCGCAAATGGCGACTAGATTTGATAGGCAGAAGTGACCTCATGAGCCTCTCGCAACTAGCAACCAAGGTCACAGGCATCCCACTTGCAGATGAAGTGGGGAAGGATGCCGTTGAAGCAATCTTGGGGTAAATTCTAGGGGTTCCAACCTTTCTCGCGCAGCAAGGCACAACTAAAAAACATCTATCGCCTCGTCATAATTATTGCTTGAATGTTACTCGGAGCTTTGTTAAGTTCTGCTTGATTTCAGCCTTGGTTCCGTTAGCTGAAAAATACTCCTCAAGAAAGACCCTTACAAAATCCTTCGAATTCTCGGACGACAGGACAAGAGTATAATCCTTTTGTCCATTTTTTATTAGTCTAAAGAAATTGCACGCTTCAAGGCGTGTCAAGATGTCTTCTCCGTTATTGGTTAAAGCCTTCAGCTGCTCGGCATGAGATCGTGCCACCTCTCGGTGTTTATTCCAAAATCTCTCTTTCTCGGGAGAGGACTCAATAAGTTGCAGGAAAACAATCCAGTGGTCGATATCAAGGATGACATGTTCGCCTTTCATCAGAAGATCCATATATAACTGAACCCGCTTCGCGATAGCCGGCTCTTCCAATTGCCTATATTGGTCGTATCCCTTCAGCGCTCGACGAATGATTTCGCTCTGGGAGAACTTCGTTTCGCCGCATAACTTGTCTAATAGCTTGACTGTTGTTTCATCAAAGGCAACAGTCACTCTTGTCGGATTCATATTCATACCCTGGAAACTGTTTCCCAAGCATGCGCATTCGCGCCACCGAGAAAATTCGGCAGGCTTTAAGGTGAGTTGCCCGGTGTCTGCTTATTGGCACCTCAATATTGCCGTTAGTTCGCGTTTCATTTATTCGTTGTGCAAATCATTCGTATGCATATTTTTCCCCTATGTGCTGAATATGAATCATATATCGGTTTAAGACGCCTCGAAAGATGACAAATAACACTGTATTTGTGCATTGATGCCGTGTGATTTTCCGTTGCCGCGCCTTTTCTGGAGATAGTGTTCTCTCCCTCGTCAATTCAGGTGACCGTTCTCTTCAATTCCACGACTCTATTTGCCAAGAAATGATTTCTCGAACATCGATTAACTCTGCTTTGATCATCCATTATTTCATGCATCAGCTGGTTACAACAGGTTGGTTTTTTCAGCTCATGACAATTATGTGAATGCATACAGTCACAGCACTCATAGTCAGCTTCAATTTTCTTGCCGCATTTTTTGCATTGAAAAATTGGCACTCTGATCAATTTGAAGAGCATTGGAGTTGCGAATTAAGAGTCTTCCTAGCACAGAGTTTTTTGGGGAATTTGATGGGAAGGTCACGAAATTCGGCTTTGGGCGCCATTAGTGTCTCTCTCGTTCTTTGTTCGCGTTGCCCAATGGAATATTACTAATTTCAGAACAAGATGTTAATATTGTGGGGGGTTTCTGGTCTTGTGAAAGGGGCGGCTTCATTCCTTGAAATGTCCGGTGTGCTGCAGCAAACTGGGTTTTGACTTGACGAACAAGGAAGCAAGCTGCTCCACTTGCGGCTGGAAGAGAATTATCAAGTAACCCTTTTGTCTCTCTCGTTCTCCTTTCTAGCTCTTCACTTGAACAATACATCGGGCAAGCTTTGACAAATTAGGAAATTGCTAGGCATCTGACTGGTGGTGACGCGGCGGTGCAAGCCTACCCGATTTGTGCAACTGATATTCCTAGGCATTGTACTCTGAAACCGCAATCTTGATTGCACTATCATGGGCTGTCTGACTGGCTTCGAGGGTACAAATGTTGACTGCCCGTGCTATGCTATGTTTGTTTGCGGCGTTATTCTTCTGGATTCCTATTCCGATCGAGACTAGTGCAATGGAGGCCACAACACCAATATAGTTTGGAGTATGTACTTGTGCAAACGGTTTGTGCCAAGAAAACATGCCGTATGCCATCCGTGACAGGAACCAACCGTGGGAAACAAGGGATGCTGAGTACCACAATACTCTGAAACTCGGCGCATTAGCCACTGATGGCAAAGAGAACATTTCTGCCCAAAACTACACATTCGTTTTCTGGGTAATACCTCTAGCGCTAGTTCACCACAAGCACGTGCTGTCCGTGTTGCAAAATGGACAAGCATGATGAACTTCAAATAGGCATACTACCTCTATAACATTCTAACTGTTCAAATATCAATGAGGCCAAGGTCCCTGCCAAGAACGTCTATGAGTGTCTTGAGCAGCTTGAACTCATTCAAAACGCTCAACTTCTGTGAAAAGGCGCACTCTGGATTAAGCCCTATTGAGCTTTCCATAGTCTACGCGAGTTGAACACCGTGAGTTTTGCATTCCCCAGTCTTCTGCCGATAATTGAAACCAATCCGACTGCATCTGTTCCGAGTTTGCACGCTAACGCGTGCTCTAACACTCCCAGAGATTCTATGTCTACCACGTCTCTTTTCAGACCTCCGTGGCACAGAGCTTTCTGGACCTCTCCGTATGTTGCGCCGACCACAATAAGTCTATCCATCAATGATTCAATCCATGACTTGAGCCTCAAAACCTGCATCGTTGACAGTTCCGCCTCCATATGGATATTTGTCTGGTCTACTTCAGTGACCTTCACCTGAATCGGCAAATCCTTGCAGAAACCGTAAAGCTCCGCTATTCCTTTTGTCTCGAGCGATCTTCCGTCAACAAGCTGAGCCCGCAAATGACCTAGCGGTATTGTTGCATCGACTGCTGAAGGCTCGAAAACGCCCACATCCACACTTATTCCTCTTTCTTCCTCAGCACTTGTAACATATCCCTTCAAGATCGCAAACTCCTCGACTGTCTGAAGTTTTTCGGGGCAAAAACCGATTTCTCGAGCGATGTAGCTAGTTGCGATTCCCTCGTCCTCACCTGAGATTTCAATCTCTGGCCATTTACCAGCGACAATTCCGGTTATTTCTGCTTTCGCATCTAAATCCTTCAGAAACTCGTACACAGTTCTTTTGATCCGGTCGAGGTAGCCAGGTCTATGGATTTTGGCAAGGAGCATTCTTTTAGTCATGTTGATTGCCAGCGAGTGAAGCGATTTCTTCATGTATCTTTCTGGCTCTGTTGGCAGCTTCGGGTTTCAGTTGTCTATTCAATTGGTCAATGACTCTTGTCACAGGCACTCGTTTTGAACCCTCAATTAGTTTGTCAGCGTATGAAACAATTTTTTCTTCCAAGGTTATGGGAACGTAACCGTCATTGTCGGGCCAGCCCAGCTCTTTTGCTTCGCTATTGGTTATTCCGCCTCCTACGTGCCTTTTAATTATCGAGGTTATGGAAGCGGGTAGTCCTGTGGCTTTTGCCATTTCGGCACCTACAATAGCATGATGAACCGATTGAGTCTTAGAGCGTCCAATATCATGAAGAAGGGCACCTATCTCAACTAGTTCAAGGTCTATTTTGTACCCTTTTTCCTTAAGAGCCTGACCCGTTTCCAAAGCCAGTTCTGCGACAGCCATGCAGTGACTTACAACTCGAGCTGAGCATCGATTTTCATGGAGAAGCTGAATTGCTTGTTCCCTTGATGGAAGCTTCTCATTCACCGAGTTCCTTCCTCAGCTGCTCCACTTTGGTGGTCAAATTGTCGACGATCTTCTCATTTCTGTAATGCGCCAACGGATTTCCACAGACTGAACAATTAAAAACTAGTTCGATCGCCTCTTCAAATGGCGTTCGCCTGCAACCAGCCGTGCCACAATAGTAAAAGTCATGATTCTTCTCGTATTCTAATCTCACATTAAGCTTCTCAAGCACTCTGCGTTTCTGGCTTAGAATGAAGCCTTCGAGTTGATCTGGCTGAAGCTTCCAGTGAAAAATGAACCAGCCCGTCTTTGGGTCACGAGTCCTCCGAAGGCTGACAAGGGAATGGTCATAGAGTTTGTACAGAATTTTCCGCACCGCATTCAACCGTATTCCTGTCTTGTTTGCGAGTTCGTCATCGGTTGTTTCCTCCGCGTTCTTCAAGTTCTCTATCATCTTGACAGCGTCTTCTTCGCCCAATGCTACAGCTACTTTCATCAATGTTGCATCGTCAACAGTGGATAACATGGCTTCTTCCTGCTAGTTAATAGATAAAAAGCACGTTACTACAATAAAACTCTTGTTCACCGTTTTCCGGAAAACCCACGCTGAATCAACACCCTTTTGCCTCTCGCACTCGGTATTATCCGAGTTCTTGCTCCTTCAAAATCATTTGCCAGTTCCTCACCTTTGAAGAATCTGTCAAGGAATATCGCAAGAGCTGCGCATTCTGAATGCGGCTGGTTCCCAATTGAAACATTGAAATCCGACACATCCTTGGAATAGAAGACCCTCGGAACTTTTTGGCTTCCAACTAGCAAGAGTATGTCTCGACCAGTTCTTCTGATTCTCCCGAGAACATCGCTGGTTTGAATATTCTCCCCGTACGCTGTTAGGTGAACGGTCACTCCACCCTTGGCTTTCCACACCTCAACTTCCTTTCTCCAAGGTTCACCCATAGTGAAAAGGAATTTGCCTCCCCATCTATCTTCAACCTCAGTCAATGTCAATCTAATACTCTCATCCACCGTATCGGCAAGCAAAAATCCAGAAGCTCCTAAAGCCCGCGCTGCAAGGGCAACATGAGTGGTGAGTCTTGCATCCCTGTGCACCCTGTGCCCCCAACGCAACACTACAATCTTTTGCATGACAACTTCACGCTTGCTACGGATTGCGGTTTGAAGGGATAAGGGAAAACTTACCCTCGAGTCTTTCAACGCGCTTTCTTACGCCCTCAACAACCGACGGACTCCCCTCAAGCACAACCTCAACAAACCCCTCAGTGTAACTTTCTTTCTTCACATTCGCTTTGCCATGGATCCATGAGAGAAACTTGGGAATTTCATTCGTCGCTTTCACTGTGAAAGTGGCTGCTGTTTGCCTCTCAAAGCTATTCATGATCTCTGTTCTCAGTTGGTCAAGGTTGGTTCGGCGCAGTGCAGATATCAAAATTGGATTCCTTATTTTTTCCTTCAGCGCAAATAGTCTGTTCTCTGCTTCGTCTTGGTGCAGTTGATCAATCTTGTTCATTGCAGTCAACAAAGGTATTCCTGAAGCGCCAATTCTTTCTATTGTTTCAAGACAAATAGCGTTTTTCTTCTCGATTGTTTCCACTGGTTCGCTAATATCTAAAACCAATACAATCAAGTCGGCGAATATTGTTTCTTCAAGGGTTGAGTGGAAAGCTTCAACTAGCGTCAGCGGAAGTTTGTCGATGAAACCTACCGTGTCTATCAGAAGGGCTTTTCTTCCTGGAAACTCAAGAAGTCGTGTCGTAGTCGACAAGGTTGTGAACAGTCCTCTGTCCACTCTTGCCATCTCATCTGTCAATGCGTTGAAAAGCGAACTCTTACCTGCATTCGTATAGCCCGCCAGCGAAATCGTCAAAAAGCCAAGTTCTGCTCTTCTTTGGCGGTGAAGTGCTCGCTTTTCGCGAACTCTCCTGAGTTTTTTCTTTAATGTATGTATCTCCATTTTCACAGCCTCTTGATAAACATCAGCTTCATAGGCTCCAAGTCCCATGAAGCCAGGTTGCTCCCCTTTTTTGGTCAGCCTGACCTTTTCTTTAGCATGCGCAAGCTCATATTGCCGTGTTGCAAGTTGAATCTGAAGTTTGGCCTCAACAGTCGTGGCTCTTCTCGTGAAGATTTCCAGAATCAACTTGAATCTGTCGATTGCTTCTACCCCAGTGGCTTTTGCCAAGTTGTAAGCTTGAACCGTCTTGAGCAGGTTGCCAAAAATAATTCTCTCCGCATTGTTTTCCTTCACAAGCACAGCGAGCTCTTCGACTTTTCCTTCACCTATCTGGTAACGTGGGTCGGCTCTTCGTGTTTGCTCAACTGTTGCTGCCACGGTGTATCCGGCTGACTCGGCGAGTTTCTCTAGTTCTCCCAAGCTTGAAGTTTCACGATTCAGGCGTCTCTCCACTATGATTGCTCTCGTTTGGCCGGCTCCTCCGTTCGCTTCTTACTGCGCTGAATCAAGTCGCCTAGAGTGAGCTCGGGGCTTGGCAGCTTCTGCGCCTCCTTTTTGCTCTCTTCTTGGGCTATTGGAGAAAGCAATTTTATCTTGAGGGCATGTTCCAGTTTTATTACGAGCATGTCGTCAGGCTCCATTTTTCCAGTCTCCAGCTTCCTCAAGACTGACTCTTTCTCGTTTATCTTCTTACCGAGTTCCTCATGGCTCAAGCCTAACTTCTCTCGGGCTTGCCGAATCCTAACGTGGTAGCCTTCGACAACTTCTTGAGTTATTTCGACTTTGGCTTCAGGCTTCTTTCTGGCGGGAACGGAGGTTATCGGCGCGGTCTTCATACCAGGAGTCTCTGCTTTTGTTCTCGCTTCTTCTTTCGTGAGTATCCTTCCATGTTTTGAGCACCCGATGCAAACCGTGAGCCGGGCACCCTCAATTTCGGCTACAATTGGGCTTCCATGGATCTTTCGTCCGCAGACTTCACATCGCACTTGTGCATCACCAACGGCTTTTATTATACTGGTTGTGTTTATAGTTGTCGAAACAAGAAAAGATGAAGAAGAGTGAAGCTCCTTGGACAACGCACTGCAGAGAATCCGAGGCGTTGCAGATTATCAGTTTGGCCGAGGCGTAGGAGGTTTCCTTTTTCCTGAGAATGTGGAAATTTTATTTTCGAAGGCTACTGGAAGAATTCGCTATGTAAAGTTGAATGGTGTTAGACTCGCTACTCTTCGTCCAACCGATGGTTTGTTTTCAATCAGCATAGGCGCAGCGCTGCGATTGGCAGAAATTAGATCTATCGCAAAATGCTTTGTTACTGTGAGGAACGACGTTTCGGAGTTTATTGCGGAGAGCGGAGATGTTTTTGCGGTGCATGTTGTCAAATGTGACGATGAGATTCGTTCAAAAGATGAGGTTGTAGTTGTGAACGAAAAGGGCGTTGTCTTGGCAGTAGGGCGCGCTCTATTGTCCAGAGACGAGATGCTAAACTTCAAAGCGGGTGTAGCGGTTAAGGTCAGGCATGGAAGCAGGGAAGAAAGCTAATTATATGCTTTCTGTGCTGAATATGTTGTTTCGGAGCGATTCATTTGCAGAGACGAGTCAATCCACGAGAAGCAAGAAGAATGATGCAGCGCATGGGAATGAGAATGGATTCTGTCGGAGACGTGGCCCAAGTTATCATCAAAACTGCTGGAAAAGAGATATTGATTGATCAGCCTGAGGTGGCTGTCATGCAGATGGGAGGACAGAAAATCTTCCAAGTCGTGGGCGGCACCATCAGCGAGAGAGCTCCCCAAGAGGAGACCAAACTCGTTTCCACAGGCAAATCTGCCATATCTGAGGAAGATGTGCGCCTTGTCGCTGATCAAACAGGCAAGAGTCTCGAAGAAGCTCGGGCTGCATTGGACGAATGTGAGGGCGACCTAGCTAAAGCTATCTTGCTACTTCAGTCATAAATATTGGCAAAGCTATTTCTATATACTTGGCGCTCAACCTTTCTTCTTATGTACCCCACTCCGTCTCCAATGGCGGACATTACAGTTGTCGGGCACTTCTCCGTAGATTCCATTTTGTTGCCAAAACGGCAACACCCAATAACCGTGCCTGGAGGACCTGTTACCTACGTTTCCCTTGTATCAAGGCGTTTGGAGACAACTGTCTCAATTATCTCCCGGGTGGGCAGCGACTTTCCAGAAGCCTACATGTGGTGGCTGAGAGAAGAGGGGATTGATCTTTCAGGAGTGGTCAGAAGTGAGATGGAACGGACAACGCGGTTCGAACTTGAATACGGTCTTGATCTTTCGGATAGAAAGTTGCGGCTCAGGAGCAAAGCTTCCCCTATTAGTCTGATTGACGTATCCGTTTCAGTTCGTGCCAAAGCTGTTCATTTGGCGCCAATCATTGGAGAAGTCTCTTATGAATTGGCCAGATTGCTGAAGAGCCGCTCTGAAATCTTGTCTCTAGACCCTCAGGGGATACTTCGAAGAGTCGACTCTGCCGGTAACGTCCTACTTACCACGCCAGAGGATATGAGGTTGTTGGAACTTGTAGACATATGTAAGTGTTCGGAAAACGAGATCAAGATCCTCGCAGGCATGCCTGATCTTGCTTCAAGCATAAACGCGCTTCACGACTTCGGAGTCGGAACAGTCATAGTTACACGAGGCGCTGCGGGCGCCATGCTTTCCGAGGAAGGAAAAACCTGTAACGTCCCAGTGTGCATCTCAAAGACTGTGATTGATCCTACTGGGGCGGGGGATGCTTTCATTGGCGGTTTTCTTGCAGAAACTGTCCGTGGCAATGACCCTCTATGGTGTGCTTGCGTCGGTTCTGGCGCAGCATCAATTGTAATTGAGAGCGCTGGACCCACCTTCCCTGGAGACAAAGAAGAAATCTACAGTCGTGCCTCAGCTATCTACAGAAAGTAAGTAGCGGCATTATTGGCGCCAATTGAATGCTTAGTTCTCACAAAAGCCTATTAAGATTGTCCAATGTAGAACTGTGCGAGGGTACAACCTGTTGGGGCGCGTAGACAAAGGAGTTAAATGTAGCGTTTCAGGATGTGGGATGAGCGCTGTCCGTTCCCTTTCAACTGAGAAAGCCCGATCTGCAGGACTACAGGTGGGCAGTAGCGAGAAGCGTGCTTATGTTTGCAAGGAGCACTATAAGGTATTTAAAAAGAAGACAAAGAAAGACAAAACAGTCGACAAATGGCGCTTCAGCGCCTAAACTGGGTTGATTGTACCGTGCGCATACTCCAATTACATTCAAATTTCGTTCTTTTCACGCCAATGGAGAAGGAAATATCCGCAGCTGAAGAAGCGGAGAGAAACGAGAACCGTATCGAAGAAGTCCTGCTTCTTCTAACAGCCATCGAGGAAGGCGACGACGAAAACGTCATCAAGAAGGCTGTGAAAGACATCCGCGACTTCTCGGCAAGACTAAGAGTTAACAGAATTCTGATTTACCCGTATGCTCATTTAAGCAACAAGCTATCCAATCCCGCCGAAGCCCTTCGACTTTTGAAGGCCATGGAAGACTATGCAAAGAAAGCAGCCATAGAAACCTACCGTGCCCCGTTCGGCTGGAACAAACAGTTTTCTGTTTCGGTCAAGGGGCACCCATTGGCTGAACAATCCCGAGAATACGTAACCTCTGCCAAAGAAGCCAAGCTCGAGTCTGAAGAAAAAATCTCAGTTGCTTTGAAGGCAGAGGAGAAACTGAAATCGTTTTGGCACATTCTCGAGCCTGATGGAACTCTAGTGCCAATTGAAGATTTCAGCTTCAGGAGTCATCACAATCTCGAGAAGTTTGCCAAATACGAAATCTCAAAGGTACGTGCAAGTCAGCAGATGCCGCCTCATGTGCCTTTGATGAAGCGTCTTGAGATAGCTGATTATGAAGTGGGCAGTGATCCTGGCAACTTACGCTGGTATCCGAAAGGGCGACTGATCAAGTCCCTTATGGAGCAATTTGTCACTTCTAAAATGGTCACTTATGGCGCAATGGAAGTTGAAACTCCAATAATGTACGACTACAACCATCCCAGTTTAGCAGATTATCTCAACCGTTTTCCAGCGAGGCAGTACCTACTGAAAACTGAAGACAAAGAGCTTTTCCTCAGGTTTGCTGCTTGTTTCGGCCAGTTCCTTATGATGCATGACGCGCAGTTTTCTTACAAACAGATGCCGTTGAAGCTTTACGAGTTAACGCGGTACAGTTATCGGCGTGAGAAAAGCGGCGAAGTCTGTGGTTTGAGACGACTTCGCGCATTCACGATGCCAGATTGCCATGCTTTTTGCGTCAACCTCGATCAGGCTAAGACTGAATTCAAGACTCGATTCAAACTATCTATCGAAGTGCTGCGCGAAATCGGCTTGTCCAAAAATGACTACGAAGCTGCAATGCGTTTCACCAAAGACTTCTACGAAGAAAACCGAGAATTCATCGCTGAACTGGCTACAACCTACGGAAAGCCAATGCTGGCTGAAATCTGGGCAGAGCGTTTCTTCTACTTCAGGCTGAAATGGGACTTCAACTTCGTTGACAACCAAGACAAAGCCGCTGCTTTATCCACGGATCAAATCGACGTTGAAAATGCCAAACGTTACGAGATCAACTACGTGGACGACAAAGGACAAAAACAGTATCCCCTCATCTTGCACAATTCCCCAAGCGGCGCCATCGAAAGATGCGTTTACGCCTTGCTCGAAAAAGCCTACAAAGAACAACAGAAAGGCAAGCCCCCGATGCTTCCTTTATGGCTATCACCAACTCAGGTCAGATTGATACCTATTTCCGAAGTATTCCACAAGAAGGTGGAAGAAATAGCTGGCGAAATGGACAAATGCGGCATAAGAGTGGACATTGACGACCGCGCAAGCACTCTCCAAAAGCGAATCCGCGACGCCGAGACTGACTGGGTTCCGTATGTTGTGGTCGTGGGAAAGCGCGAACTAGAGTCTGAGCTTCTTTCCGTGAGAAATAGGCAAACAGGCGGAAAGATGGAGAACATTACTTTGAGTGAGTTGACAGCAAAGATACAAGACGAAATCAAGGCAAAACCATTCAAACCTCTACCTTTACCGAAGCTTCTGTCCAAACGCCCGCAGTTCCATGGATGACAAATGAATCCCATGAATCACGGACAAAAACTATATCAAATCACCTCCATAATATGCAAACCCAAATTGGAGCGCTAAGAATGTGAATAATGAGCTGCTTGTTTACATAGATGGTCAATATTTTCCGAAGTCAGAGGCAAAAGTCTCGGTTTTCGATCACGGTTTTCTATATGGCGATGGAGTCTTCGAGGGCATTCGTGCCTACAACGGGATAGTCTTCAAACTAAGAGAACACATAGCACGTCTCTATCAGTCAGCACACGTCATGGCTCTTCAGATCCCTTTGACCAAAGATCAACTGGTCGCTGCTGTCGTGGAAACACTTCGGAAAAACAAACTCAAAGATGCATACATCAGATTGGTCGTGAGCAGAGGCCTAGGCGATCTTGGCTTGGACCCTCGGAAATGCCACAAACCAACAGTTGTCATAATTGCAGGAGCCATAGTTCTACATGGGACCGAAGCCAAAGAGAAAGGAATCACTGCATTAATTTCGTGGGTAAGACGCCACCCGGTTGACTCCACTTCACATGAGATAAAGTCGCTCAACTATCTGAACAGCATATTGGCTAAAATAGAAGCAAACAACAGCGGCATAGACGAAGCCATCTGCCTCGATAGAAATGGTCTCGTCTCTGAAGGCGTGGGAGAAAACATCTTTGTAGTCAAAGATGGTCGAATCTTCACTCCTCCCACTTGCAGTGGCGCACTCCCAGGCATAACTGCTCAAGTGGTGACAAAGTTGGCTGTTAAACTCGGATTGGAAGTTGCAATATCGAGCGTTACCCCCTACCAGCTTTTCAACGCCGATGAGGCTTTTTTCACAGGAACAGCTGCAGAAGTGGTGCCCATTAGGGAGGTCAACAGGAGACGAATAGGGGAGAGAGTCCCAGGTCCGATAACCAAGCAGTTGCTGGAAGAGTTTGAGAAAGTTGTTGCCGATCCTCGAGAAGGGGTGGCGATCTACCCGTAGCCTATTCGTTCAGGTGTCTCTTTCTGTATTTTCATCTTCATGAATCTCTCTATTTCATTGAAAGCTTCTTGAAGCATTTCGACAGGGGGAAGGAAAACAACCCTGAAGTGTCCCGAACCATACATGCTGTCAAATCCAGAACCGTTTACAGTGAGCACCCCAGTTTCCTTGAGCAAATGCAAAACGAAGTCCATGTCCGTTTTCCATCTTGAACCCACCTCGTGGATTTTTGGGAAAGCGTAGAACGCACCTTGCGGCTTTGCACAGCTTAATCCTTGGATTTCGTTGAGCCGCTTCCATGCATAGGTTCCCCTCTGCTTAAGCTTTGTCACGTATTCCCTGATGTGATCTTGGGGGCCATTGAGAGCCGCTACCCCTGCTTTCTGGACTGGAGTATTCGCACATATTCTGATTCGGCATTCTTTCTCAATGGCCTGTTTCAGCTCAGCTAGTTGATTGTTTTCTGCTTTGAAATATATGTAACCAAGTCGCCATCCAGTCATGCTGTAGACTTTGGAAAACCCGTTTAGTCCCACAACTGGTATGTCTTTGGCCAAGAACGCTGTGCTAGCAAAATCCTGAGAATAGGCTATCTGATCATAAATCTCGTCCGAGATCACCAGCAGTTTGTGCTCACCAGCTATGTCTAGCATCTGTTTAACCATTTTCCTGCCGTAAAGCGCGCCGGTTGGATTGTTTGGGTTTATGATCGCCAATGCACGGGTCTTGTCAGTGATCTTCCTCCTTAAATCATCAATGTTGGGTTGCCATTTTTCTTCTTCAATGGTTTCATAGGAAACTGGTGTGCCATCGAAAAACCTGGTGTAGGAAATGTAGGGAGGGTATGTTGGGCCGGGAAACAGGATCTCGTCGCTTTCTTCAATCAAGGCTGCGAGCGTCATCTCGATTCCCTCTGAGATCCCAGAGGTAATCAAGATGTCTTCTGCGGAGACGTCCACATGGTTGACGCGTTTCTCCTTGTCTGCAATTGCCTGCCTCAGCTCCGGCAATCCTTCTGAAGGAGAATAGTGGTTTTCGTTTTCTTCGACTGCTTTGCATAAAGCTTGTTTTATATGGGGCGGCGTGGGTAAGTCGAATGCCGCTGGGTCCCCTATGTTCAGGTAGTAAATTTTCTTTCTAGCCTTCAAAAGGTGCTCAGCGTAACCTATGACATCGCGAATTGCATATTCTATGTTCCTGGTCCTTGGGGTTACTTTGATTCGCGTCAACTTTGACCCTCTGGATCAAAGATTTGTTCTCGAAAAATAAACCTTCCTAAGAACATTAGAAGTCGATTAGCTCCGATGGTCTTTGACCTTTGATCAAAGCAAAGTTTCGCAGAAATGATGCGGTGATATTTTCCGTCAGATATGTTGGCTAGTAGGATCGAGCGAAGTAGACTACTTCTTGTGCTTCTTCTCCGCCGTATACACATCGTTCAAGCAGTGTTTCTTTTTTAAAAGGCTTCAATCTGATCGTGGCGCCTGTTTCTTCTTTAATTTTTGCCTCGCATTCGGCGCTGCCACACCATGCTGCCTTCACGAACCCGCCCTTTTTCTTCAGGATTTTCTTGAATTCTTCATAGTCTTTTGCAAAGGAAGTTTTAGCCTCCAACTCTTTCCTTGCTTGGGCATAAAGGTTACACTGTATTTCCTGTAGAAGTTCGCTCACTATGCCCAATACTTCCTCTTCCCTCACGATGGTTTTTTGGCCTGTGTCGCGTCTTACAATTGTTGCTTGCTGTTGTCTGAGGTCTCGGGGACCGATTTCAATGCGGATTGGCACGCCTTTGAGCTCCCACTCATTGAATTTCCAACCCGGGGTGTATTCTTTCCTGTCGTCTAGGGCTACTGCGAAGCCCATTTCTTTCAGAGCTGAGTAGATCTGTTTCGTTTTTCCATCTATCGCCGTTGAGTCTGAGCCCTTGTAAGGGATGGGAATCACAACTACTTGGATGGGAGCTACTTTTGGGGGCAAGACGAGTCCTTTGTTGTCGCCGTGCACCATAATCAATGCTCCTATGAGTCGAGTGGTAAACCCCCAACTTGTCTGCCAGACAAAATGGTCCTTCGCGTCTTCTCCAATAAACTTGATATCGAAGACTTTTCCGAAGTTTTGACCTAGATTGTGTGATGTTCCCATCTGAAGAGCCTTGCCATCAGGCATGATTGCTTCCAGAGTAGTCGTATACAGTGCACCTGCGAATTTCTCACTATCTGTCTTTTTTCCCACGACAACTGGTATTGCCAAGTATTTCTCGATGACATCTCGGTATTCGCCGAGAGCATAAAGTACTTCTTCTTCGGCTTCTTCGCTTGTCGCGTGTGCTGTATGACCTTCTTGCCAAAGAAACTCCCTAGTTCTAAGGAAAGGTTTCGTAGCCTTTGTCTCCCATCTGACAATGTTGCACCACTGGTTGATCTTTATTGGTAGGTCTCTCCAGCTTCGGATCCACTTGGCGAATGTGGCGTACATTATCGTCTCAGAAGTTGGCCTTATGGCAAGTTTCTCCTCCAGAGGTGTGTCTCCTCCATGGGTAACCCAAGCCACCTCTGGGATGAAGCCTTCAAAATGGTCGGCCTCCTTTCTCAGGAAGCTCTCAGGTATGAACATGGGAAAATACACGTTCCGATGCCCTGTCTCTTTGATCTTCCTGTTGAAGACTTCCTGAATCTTCTCCCATATTGCATAAGCGTGTTCTCGTATGATCATGCAGCCTTTTATAGGGGCGTAGTCAGCCATTCCAGATTTAATGACAACTTCTGTATACCACTCTGAGAAATCCTCTTCTTTCTTCACTGTAATTCCAATGTCTGACATAGCAGTTTCCAGCACTGTGTTTCACGCTTGCCAAATATAACCGTAGCGCAGAGTTTGGACGCATGTGTGCAGAATAGTACAAGGCGCAAAGCCCTCGTTCAAGGTAAGATATGAGAAAGCTTATCAACAAACTTCTCATCCTGATGTCTGAAGGTTCTCCATATGGATCCAGCTGTGGCAGCAAGAAATGCCTTGGCATGCGTGTTGGAAGCCAAGAAGAACGAGCGCCTAGTAATTTTCTGCGATGATGTTCGCGCGAATGTTGGAGATGCCTTTAGAAAAGGTGCAGAAGATCTTAAGGTAGATACAACCCTTGTGATGCTTAAGACAAAAGAGGGCGCTTTTCGAGATCAACTCCCTCCCGAGCATCAGCGTTTCCTCACGACACAGCGACCGGACATTTACGTTAATCTGTTGAGGGGAATCAGAGAAGAAACGCCTTTCAGGATAGACATTATTCATTCAGAGACCAGCGATCGCAAAACGCGACTTGGTCACTGCCCCGGGATAACCCTGGATATGCTTACAGAAGGCGCCCTTGCTTTAACAAAGAGCGAACACAGGGAAATGCAGGCTTTCGCAGCTAAACTGCTTAAGGATCTTAATAACGCTGACACAATAGAAGTCACGAATCCGGCTGGGACAAATCTCACTTTCAGTGTGAATAATCGTGCCTTCTTCACGGACACCAAGATTGACTGGAGAACTATGAAGTGGATGAATCTCCCAACTGGAGAAGTCATTGTTGCACCTGTCGAAACCTCCCTTAACGGCAAACTTGTTTGCGACATGGCAATAGGTGGTATAGGACCTGTTGACACACCTCTCACCATCCTGATTGAGGATGGCGCAGTCCAAGATACTTACTCGAAAAACACGGATGTGCAGAAACGCGTAGATGAATCGCTGGCAACTGACAGTATGGCAAAGGTCGTGGGAGAATTTGCTTTCGGTCTAAACCCGAAGGCTCGCTTTGTCGAGGAATTTCTCGAATGTGAGAAAATAGAAGGAACAATTCACATAGCTTTCGGAGACAACATCGACTATCCGTCGGGGCAGAATAATAGCAAGAACCATATGGACTTCCTAGTGAGCAATCCTGCAGTTAAGATACACCGGACAAATGGCAGCGTTGCGGAAGTGTTGAGTGCAGGTGTTTTTAGGCTTTGATTGAAACAGGTAAACATCTTGGACACGGAAATGCAGATACTGCCCCTTCCTTGGGATAGACCTCGGGGTAACACGGAAGAACCAGTTGATAATGAATCTTCCAACAAAACACAGCTATTTTTAAATATTCGTGTACAATGGGTCATAGAAGAGTTCAGGTGCCAGCAATGCCCAAACAGGAAAAGGGAAGATCTCATTCAATTAGGCCCGTTAGCAGGCGAGCACCTAGCTGGTGCAAGTATCAGCCGGAAGAAGTCGAAGCTTTCGTAATAAAACTCGCCAAAGAAGGGCACTCGATGAGCAGCATCGGCACCATTCTTCGCGATCAATACGCCATCCCCCTTACCAAGTCAATAACTGGAAAGAGCATAAGCGAAATACTCGAAGCCGCCAACCTGTCTCCCGCCTTGCCTGAGGATCTATCCGATTTGATTAAGAAAGCGCAGAGTATGGCTGTCCACATGGAAAAAAACAAGAAGGATCTACACAACAAGCGGAACATGCAGATAATAGAAGCCAGGATCCACAAACTGTCAAGATACTACAAACGTGAAGGCATACTGCCGAAGAATTGGAAATACGAAGCGAAAGTGGCCTCAGTCACTTAAACAGTTTTCATCTCGTGCATTGCAGGCGTTACAGCTTTAAGTCATAGGATACATCATGCTCCAAAGAGTAGAAACAATGACAGCTCATCAGACTTCCTTCGAAGCATTTCTTCACTCGGCTGACAGTGCGGCAAGGGTGGTGAAAGAAATCGCTGAAAGAGATGGAATTGTGCAGGTCTTTTCCCATCTGGATGCTGATGGTGTCGCAGCAGCAGGAGTAGTTTCCAAAGCTCTATGGCGATTAGGTTTGAGGTTTCGAGTCAAGGTCACCCAGTGGGTTGATGAGAAGATTCTAAGCGAAATAGCCTCAACAAGACCCGACCTAGTTATTCTTACAGATTTTGGAAGTGGCTACCTGCCTTTTCTGAACGAGAAGACACCGAATCAACGTTTTGTTGTCTTGGATCATCATCAGATTAGCGGAGAAGTCGATAACACCAATTTTGTTCACGTTAACCCGCATCTCCATGGCATCGACGGAGCTACGGAAGTAAGCGGGGCTGGAGTTGCATATTTTGCGATGAAAGCGTTGGACGCTAAGAATGTCGATCTGTCACCTTTGGCTGTGGTTGGTGCCCTAGGGGATATGCAGGACAAATATGAACAGAGGAAACTTGGGGGACTGAACGGGAAAATACTCGAGGATGCCGTCGCAGCTGGTTTGGTCATCGTGGAGAAAGATTTGACATTTTTTGGCAGGGAGACTCGTCCGATACACAAAGCTCTTGTATCCTCAACAAACCCCTTTGTTCCAGGTATAAGCGGCAACGAAAGCGCAACCGTCGCTTTGCTTGATCATTTAGGCATAAAGCTGAGGGAAGGAGACAAATGGCGCGCACTCAGAGATTTGACACCAGATGAGAAGAGAGCGCTCTGTAGCGCTTTGGCAGAGCATTTGCTCTCGAAAAGTCTCCACTTGGAAGTGTCTGCTCTTGTGGGGAATGTCTATGTTTTGACTCATGAACAACCATCTACGCCCCTCAAGGATGCACGGGAATTCAGTGTTGTCTTGAACTCAACAGGCCGTCTTGACAGACCAAGTCTCGGAATAGCAGTTTGCATGGGTGACCGCGGTGCTGCCTTGGATGAGGCAAATCAGGTTTTGGACAACTACCGAAAGGAAATTAGTAGGTATTTGGCTTGGGTGATGGAAGCTCCAGAGCGGCTACGGGAGTTCGAATATGTTTATGTGGTTTATGGTGAAAACGCAGTAAACGAGAAAGTCATAGGGACAATAGCGTCAATTCTGGCGTATAATCTAATGTCTGAGAAAGCTATTCTTGCTTTTGCGAACGTCTCAGAAGAGAGTATTGCAAAGTTTTCTGCCAGAACCACAGAGACTGCGGTTCAGAAAGGCATGAACTTGGGAGATGTCCTGCGCATTGCTTCGGAAATGTATGGTGGAAAGGGTGGAGGGCACAACATCGCAGCGGGCTGTCAGGTGCCACTGGGTCAGGTTGAGAATTTTATCAAGATCGCAAACGAGCTAGTGGGAAAACAACTTCGTGGTGAAAAGTTTGGAAGCAACAGTAAAACTTGAGTATGATGACGAAAAAACTGCTGCAGCCGTTGCTGATGCACTTTCACCTGACAATCTGAAAACACCCGTTGGGCTTTTTGTGAAAACTGCCAGAGAGGAGTGTTGCGTTGTTACTGTTATCAAGGCTGAGGTGAAACTGGCTACCTTCATTTCTACAATCGATGACTTGCTTGCCAGCGCTTCCACTGCGGAAAAAGCATTAGTTGTTGTTAGAGAACCTTGAGCGATCCTCAAACTGTATCCATTCGCTGCCAAGATACTCTGGATTCAAAATTGGATGTCGATCTTTTGCTTAGGTCAACCGATTGAGTACTACTCCTCACTCTAACTCTTGCCAAGCTTCAGTCTAGCCCAACCCTTAAGGTGTACCGCAATCGTTAGAGCGGTGCTGAGAGTCCAGAACTTACGCTTGCGGGAATTATGGAGGAAAAAGCTTGGGCGCAGATAGAAATGGTGGAATGCAGCCTCTCGCAGTGTTCCCAGCTTCTTCATGCTTAACCACGGTGTTTCAAAAATCGGTGTGGTCGTATCGTATTTATCAAAATCGGTCACTCTCAGCCAGCCTTTTTCCGTGGCCATGTCATACAGGGGGGTGCCTGGAAAAGGCGTCGCTACATTGTAAAATCCAACGTCGTCCGGGCTTATCCTTTCCACGAATTTAATCGTTTTCCAAGCAGATTCTATTGTTTCGCCTGGGAAACCCAAGATAACATTCGGAACTGGTTTGAGTCCTACTTCCCTTACCCATTTGAACACCTGCGTTGTCAGTTCGGGCGAGATCCCTTTTTTCATGGCATCAAGAACTTGCTGGGAGCCAGATTCGACTCCGAACCAGACGCTGATGCAGCCTGCCTCTTTCATTTTCAAGAGCAGTTCTTTCGTTAGCATGTCTACTCTGGTTCCGCAGTTCCACTCAATTTTGAGGTTGCGCCTCAGGATCTCGCTACAGATTTCCATTGTTCTTACCGGATCCACAGTGAACGCATCATCGCAAAAAGTGAATTTTGCCACGCGATAGGTCTTGTGCAGGAACTCGAGTTCATCAACGACGTTTTTGGGGCTTCTATTGCGGTATTTTCGTCCATGCATCCTTACCGTCGTGCAGAACTCACACCAGTACACGCAGCCTCTGCTTGCAGCCAGATAGAGGATGTCCTCGTGTTCTCGCAGTTTTTCCATAGGCCAAAGATGGCGAGCTGGGAATGGGAGTGCGTCAAGGTCTTCAATGTATGGTCTATCAGAATTTCTGATGATTTGCCCATTCTTCCTGCATGTTGTTCCAAAAACATCATGGATGTCTTTCTTTTCTTCCACCTTTTGGGCAATCTCGAGCACCGTGTTCTCGCCTTCTTTTCTGACGATGACATCCAGCTCCGGACATTCTTGCAGGGCTTTTTCATCCCAGAATGTGACGTGGGGACCGCCTATGAGAGTCAAGCAGTTTGGATGGAGTTCTTTGGCAATTACCGCAATTTTCAAGGCAGACTTATATGTAAGGGTTGTAGCAGTCATCCCCACAATGTCTGGTTTGCGTTTGCGAAGTTCGGTTCTGAACTCTTCAAAGGAAATCTTCAGAACTTGGCAGTCAATCACGTCAACTTTGAAATCTTTTTTTTCGAGAACAGCTGCAAGGTAGCCCAGTCCGAGAAGCGCGAAAGGCAAATGCGCAACTGCACCTGTGGGGGAAGGCGGGTTCACCAGAGTGATTCGAGTTTTCATCATCTTCACTGCTTTCGTCCCGAAAAATACGCGGCGATGAATGCTTAAACATTTCGTAGGAACACTGAGTGAGGGAACAACAGGGTTTTCTTTGGTTCTTTCGGTTACAGGAGGTTAGCGAACAAGTTTGGAGGCCATTTCTTCCAAGCTGGGGTTACATAGATATAGGTTTGTTCAACGCCAGGTATTTTTCGAAGTTTCGTTGTTGCTTCGAACAAATCATCGAAGTCATGCAGGAAAAAAGTGCCGTGCACGTCATAAGGGCCGGCATTCTTGATCATTACCACAAGGTTAGGTATTTTGAGCATCTGCGTGTAGATTTCTGGTATGTTGCTTCTCTTTGCAACCTTTGTGTAGAAGAACGCGAAAGCTTGGTATCCGAGTTTTGTCAGATCTATGGTTATGGTCGAGAGGGTCAGCAGCGATCCTTTCAGTCTTCTGTATCGCTGAATCACGTTTTTCGTTGAAATACCAACTTGCTGACCTATTTTCTTGAAAGGCATGCGGGCGTTTTCCGCTAGTATACTAGCTATTCTTCGATCTGTTTCGTCAATTTCGACCTTCTCATCGCCCAACATAATTGTCGTGGCAGTGTATGGAGTTTCCGTTTCAATAGTTGAGGAACCGAAAACTAGCTTGTCCATATGTTCAAGATATATTGCTTCAGTCCAAATGATAGTCTCCACTCGTTTCACGAGGGGGTGAGACTCCAAGTCCTGTATCGTATCGTTAAGCTCGCGCAAGTTGCGAAAGACTGCAACTGCAAAAATACTGTATTTGCCAAATGGACCAACAATAGTGATGTGCTTATACTGCTTCTTCTTGAGGAACTCTGTGACTTCTTCCTCATTCTCCGTCGCTGTCGAAATTCCTAGATCAATGACGCACTCAAACCCCAAGCTGTGCGGATTCACTAAAGTTATTTCGCCGTTGATTATGCCTTCTCTCCACAGATTCTTGTACCGCATTCTAACAGCGCCAATCGAGATTTTGCAATCTCGGGCAATTCTAGTAAAGCTGGTCCTTGAATCCTTTAGAAGGATCTTCAATATTTTGGCATCGATTTCGTCGATTTTCGACAGACTCTGCATTTTCCCTTTTCTCTAGGTTTTCTAACGGGAAAGCGTCTGAGACAGTTAAACCTTTCTCGATGCTTTTTATACAAAAAAAAACCAGAAATATACACTTTTTGGCTATGTTGGGCTTCGTGGAG
>CAZQCX010000024.1:0-21807 GCA_964591705.1 uncultured Candidatus Bathyarchaeia archaeon
ACACCCAATTCATTGACCATTAGAAACAAGTGAAACAACTATCAAGCTGAAGCCCGCATAAAATGGAGTTACGCGCCAATGAACTGCGCAGTGGGATGAAGACCAATATCGCTTCAGATTTTACACTGCAGAGACACCTATCTGAACAAGAGCTTCAACACCTCCAACCTTGCAAGGGCTCTCCAGAGAAAAGAAGACCTCAACCGCAATTTCTAGTCAGCAGTAGACTACGCAGTGAAAAACAAGCCCGACCTCTTCTTGCTAGCAGGAGACGTTTTTGATGATTCTTCCGACCAATGCCTCCAGGGTTTTCCTAACCCAAGAGTTCAAGCGCCTCAACGACGCGAAAATCGCCGTCTTCATGATAGGCCGAAACCACGCCGTCCCAAGATTCGGCGTCTCACCCTCGCTCGCGACAGATGTTCTGGGCTCAGCAGGAATATCGACAGTCTTCTCACGATCAGATGCAATCCAACCGAAGAAGATGAAAATCAGAAGAAAGACAGCCTATGTCTCGGGCAACAGAATACTGCAACGTCGACCTGCTCCTCTTCAAAGACGACAAAATCAAAGCCATAGTGGAGATCGAAGAATCCAACGTCAAGCCGACGCAGATAAGCGGGAAACTCCTCACGTCCGCCTTGAGCAAGTTCTACATTCACGAATCAAACGGAGACAAGCCTGTTGGGATGGCTGAGAACGTGCTGTTCATCTAGGTAGTGGACACGTCGAAGCTTGTGCGCGGCAAGACGGCGAAGCTTGCGCAATGGAAGGCCCTGGAGGAATCGATTAGCCGGATACTGCCGATCGAGGGCAGCAGGATAACGAGCTATAGGCTGCTGACGACAGATGATTTAGCCGAGCTGGGTGATGTTTTCAAGAACAGTATTTAGCAGTTTTTCTGCCGTTTAATCCAGTGTACCATTTCTTGCGTGACTGCGTTAAATTCTGAAAAGCTGACGTGGGAGAAGTAGTAGTGGACTCTGATTCCAACCCCACTACTACAACAATTGCTAGTGGGCTGAGATGTGCCTTCTGATGATATAGTAAGCGAGCGCCTCTCTGGCCTGTTTCAGAGCTTGACGTGCTCCAGAAAACCTCATCCCTCCAAGACATCAGTGCATAAATGTTTATGCAGTAAACTTTATATGCAGTCAAACCCACATTTGACTGCTGGGAAAGAAATTGGGCCGATTGAATCTAACAGTAAGGGACGAAGTCGAGGGCAAATTCAGGGAAGCCGTGTTCAAGAAACGAGGAATGAAAAAAGGCAATCTGACTCAGTCCATGGAAGAAGCCATGCTGATGTGGATTGACTCCTCCAACAAAGACGAAGCAAAACTTCATAAGGGTTAAACAATAGAAACGATCCCGAAAAAGGCGGAAAGAACATGAAGAAAAAGACCGACGACTTCAACTGCCTGCTATCAATGCCTGACCTAGGAAAATACGTGGGAAAATGGATAGCAATCGTAGATAACAAAATCGTGTCAACAGGAACAGTCGGAAAACAAGTTTATGCAGAAGCAAAACAGAAACACCCGCAAAACAAGCCACTGCTAATGAAAGTACCCTCAGAAACCGCGATGCTGCTATAGACTGAGGTAACTAATCGTTGCCTGGGAAAAAGCTGTACAAAACCCCAGTAAAGTGCCGATACCTCGATTATCGCTTGCCAAACGGCCGCGTAATTTTTCTCCCACTCATCCACGTCGAAGTGGCATCAGACGCCCAAACCTTCGGCACAGTTGCTCTGCTAGACTCAGGCGCAACCATGACCTTTATCCCGTACGAAATTGCCGACATCCTAGGAGTAATACCCGAGCATCGAACGAACATCGGAGTTGAAACCGCAGGAGGAGCATGCGATTTCTTCCCGGTCACACTCAAGAGGCTGTCTCTAATAACGGGAGGAAACGTGTACTCCAACTTCAGCAACATTCACGTGCTCGTTCCATCCCCAGACAGAGACCTGCCATACGCAATACTGGGCAGGGACTATGTATTCAAGAGGTTCCACGTAACTTTCAGAGAGAACATCCGAAAATACGAAATGCAGCACCACAAACACGCAAAGCATAGCCAATCTGATTCAAATCTCAGCTCATCAAGCTGACATCTTTCGCTCAAACAGGTCTTTTCAGAAAAGAAGAGAGTCTTGCCTATGGTCTCTCCGCTACAATCGCAACCGGGTCGCAGCCGCTCGGTCGTCAGGCTTTCATGAAAACCTGCGGGCACAAACCCGGCAATAATAGCGCTGTGTGTCTCCATTCCTGGTGTGGAGTATTCCGCCTTTGCTGTATTGTTCGCTGCCGCATTCAGGGCACCTCAAAGCTTTATCTTCCGTTTTATCTCCCTCCTTGTCTTGTTTCGCCCAAAGCCGCTCTTCCAGAAAAAAGGGGAAGGTGCGGGTGTGTCCTCTTCGTTTTCGCGCATTCAACTCCAACCACGCTGTAAACAAGGCAGAGGGTTTGTTCTCAACCCATTTTTCGAGCCCCGCGCTGATGACTATTCAGAGTTCACACGATAGGGCGGCAGGATAACGGGCTATCGACTGCTGACAACAGACGATTTTGCTGAGCTTGGCAATGTCATCACAAACCGTCTGTAGCAGTTATTTCTGCTGTTTAACCCAGTGTGCCATTTCTTGGGTAACTGCGTTAAATTCCTGAAAAGCTGGCTTTGAGAGAAGTAGTAGTGGGCTCTGATTTCACTCCCACTACTACAACAGTCTCTTATGGACTGACAGGTATCTTCTCATGAAATACCTGCTGAAGCCCTCTTCGGTTCTCTGCAAAGCCTTGTAGTAAGATTGTCTTTTTCGGTATTCGACTATGATCATGGGGTATTTTCTCCCATTTCATCGACCACATGACTCATATTCCAAGAGCAAGCTTCTCTTATGTTACGTTTATATACTTTGAATTAATATGGTATTAATGTGGAGTTAATATGGTGAAGGCGATAATCGACATTGACGACCGAACAAACAGAATCCTCAACATAGTCAAAGCCAAGCACGGCCTAAAAGACAAGAGCCAAGCGATAAACCTAATGGCGCAACAGTATGAGGTATGGGTAATGGAGCCTGAACTACGACCAGAGTTCATAGATAGCTTGAAAGCCTCCGAAAGCGAAAGAACTGTACAAGTCAAGGATTTTGCAAAACGATACTCTTCAGAGTGATTGCTTGTATTCTCTGGAAGTCGTCGAGACAGTAGATAAAACATTCAAGAAACTGCAAAAGAAGGACCGCGCCCAGTTTGATGCCGCAGCAAAGAAAGTCAACGAGATACTGGAAAATCCTCAGCAATTCAAGCCTCTGAAAAATCCCATGCAACACATGCGGCGGGTTCACATAGGCTCTTTTGTGCTTGTCTACGATATGGACGAGGCACGGAAAGTAGTAACTTTAAGAAGATATGAACATCATGACCGCGTCTATAAGTGAACTCTAGATTCTCGCGCGTGCGAGCTTGGCTAGAAACGTCAAAACTTTGAGGGAGCAGAAAGCCAAGATCGAGAATAATTTGCGTGGTCGCCTATCGGTTCTGGTCTCGAAGCGTTTGAAAGAATTAAAAAGTATCTCCTTTTCGCCGGAAATGAAGAAACAAGCGAAAAAGAAGGTTGGCAATTGATGCCGTTACGCGTGGTTAGAAACAAAATTAAGGAGCCATAGACTGTGTTGTCAGCTGGCAAAGTCACCCTCGAGTGCCCCAATTGCCACTGGATTTTTGAGGCATCTGCGCCGGACAAGCAGCATTCAACTGCTTCTCTTGAAGAGCCACAAGAGAGCAAAGCAGCAAGAGACATACTCAAAGAAAACCGTGTTTGCAGAAACCCACGATGCAAGAAGGCATTTATCGTGTACTGGTTTGAACTTCTGCATCTTTCGCAAAGAATGTAAAGCAAGTGTTGCGTATGAATCCGAAAAAGAAGGTGCAGAATGTGAAGAGAACCAGCATCGAGACAGTATTTGATACCTTAAGGTTTTGCGACAAACCACAGTCTTCCGTAGAAACAATGCACAATACAAACCTAAGTCATGCGACTCTCACGACCTATGTGAGCCACTTCCATATTTCGCTCACTCGGTCAAAACTCACGAAGATACGTTGCAACTGGGAAAGGAAACCGGTTTGCCACATCCTTGGAGAACTTGAAGATGCTTTGGAACTGCGATCTGCCCCCTCGGATGACAACACTAACAATATGGTCCCTCAGGAAAATGATAATAAACCAAATAAGACTACTTCCTTTGAGGATGGTTATGAGCAGCAAGAGTAACCGCGCCTACGTGCTGGTTGTGATTCAACCCGGCAAGGAGCAGGAGTTCGCAAATGAGATTGTGTCAAAAGGAATGATTATAGACTCTAAGGTTGAAAAGATGGATTTTGTCCATGGTTCTTTCGACTTCATCATTATACTCAGTGGAACTAGGGATGACATAGACCGCAGAATCCTCGAAATGAGGAAGTTGCCGTACGTTCGAAGGACAGAAACATTGATTCCTTTCGAAATGCTCAATTGGGACGATACGTCTACTGCATTAGGAAAATCTCTCTAAGAGAACGAGATACTGCGTGTGATCTGACGGCTAATCGAGGACAGCAACTTTCGCGGTCAGGTTATCCCGTCGCCGTCTCTGTTGTTCTATTTTCCAGTTGTTGCGATGTGGGAGATATCGGTATGGGGAAATGGTTTCCAGTTTCCTCACTACAGGCAGCTTATAGGTGGTTTTTGAAAGGGCGCAAGTCTAAACTGGAAGGTCGCACGCCAAGGTGCTTCTAGAAGAAGTGCCCTCAAACTATTTCCTATTGATCCTCCGCCGTCTGACCGCCCACCTCGACTATGCTTGCTGCCAAAAATGGGTACGGCAACACCCAACAAGATCAGGAGAACAATTGCCCACAGCGGCAGACTGTAATAATCGAAGTACCACCAACAACCAGAGCCAGAATCGAAGGCAAATTCAAAATAGCAATAACATCCAACCGAAGCGGAAAGTACAATTAGCCAGGAGGATTTCACTGCCAAATGCCACAACAGCATCGTACTAAACTTGACCGTTGTTCCCCTTCTTCAGCTGAGGAACAAGAAAATCCTTTGCAAAACGATTTCGATTCCAAGTCAGTAATGTCACCCTCCAAACCGTAACTCACCTAGATTCTCCGTCTTTGCTCTTTGAGTGCAACTAAAACAAGAACGCCGGTGTTTTTTGATTGCTTGCCGATCCCTGTCTGCGAGGTTGTGGGAGTCTGCAATTCGACGTGTCTAGGCAGATGTGACGTACATTTTTGTACTGGAAAGCCTTTAATAGAGCGTCAGCGTATGCTTTCGAACTATAAGGTGTACGTTTGAAATGAGGCATTGCCTTTGGCACACAAATTCCAACAGTAGAAGAGACAACTAGCTTAGCTAACCCCCTAACCTTCAAGAAAGTAAGCCTCCGAAATACGCCAATAGAAATATTTTCAACACTCCACAAAGAATATGAAATTGCTTACCTTCTCGAATCTATTGAAGGTCCAAAAAAACTAGCTCAATTCTCGTTCATAGGCTTCGATCCAACAGTCACTATCCAAGTGAAAAACACTAAAACAATAACGTGCAACAAGAAAACAGGCAAGAAATACACAGAATACAACAGCAATCCACTGAAATCAATTAAGCGTCTGGTCACCTGCAGAACAACGGCAAACAAGGATTTCAGGATGATCGGCGGAGCTGTTGGCTACATCAGTTACGATGCAGTTCGCTACTGGGAAAAACTTCCCACCAAAGCAACTGACGACTTAGGTTTTCCAGATGTTGAATTCGGCATCTATGAAGACGGCTTAGTTTTTGACCATGCACAGAAAAGAGCTTACTATTACTACCACAGCGAAAATCGCCTTCCAGACATTCATAGACTTCTAGAACGATCATGCGGAGAAGAACCGTTCGTCTCCCAAAACACTGGGGTTAACATGACCAAAGATCGCTACGAAAGAGCTGTAGAAAAAGCCAAAGAATGCATAATTCAGGGAGACATCTTTCAGGCAGTCCTAAGCAAACGGTTCAGTTTCAGCATCGAAGGTGACTTGATCGAGTTTTATCGGGCGCTGCGAACCATCAACCCGTCACCTTACATGTACTTTCTCAAGTCTGGCGATCGGCAAATAGTCGGTTCCAGTCCTGAAATGCTTGTACGGACAGAAAACCGCACTGTCGAAACTTTCCCGATAGCAGGAACAAGACCCGTTGCAGCAAGCAGCGCGGAAAACAGGCGAGTAGCCAAAGAGCTTCTAGCAGACCCTAAGGAACGTGCGGAACATGTTATGCTTGTGGATTTGGCAAGAAACGACGTGGGCAAAGTAACCAAATTTGGCAGTGTCCGCGTTCCAGAGTTCATGCGTGTCCACCGCTACAGCCACGTTCAACACATTGTCTCGCGGGTGGTAGGGGATTTGAAAGACAACCTTGATTGTTATGACGCGTTGCAATCGGTTTTCCCAGCTGGCACTGTTGCTGGCGCGCCAAAAGTTCGAGCGATGGAAATCATTGAAGAATTGGAGCCTACACGACGCGGACCCTATGCAGGAGCCGTTGGCTACTTCAGTTACAACGGTAACGCGGATTTCGCAATCACTATCCGCACGTTGTTCGCTGACAGGACTCGAGCATTTATTCAAGTAGGCGCCGGCATCGTTGCTGATTCTGTGCCTGAACGGGAATGGTTCGAAACAGAACATAAGGCAAGTGCGCTGATGAAGGCTTTACAGACTTGTGGAGGAAGAAGATGAAAGTCCTAGTAATAGACAACTACGACTCGTTCGTTTACAACCTTGTACAATATGTTGGGGAACTCGGTACTGAAGTCTTTGTTTACAGAAACAACAAAGTGACACTGGAAAAGGTCCGAGAGCTCAAACCAGACCGAATAGTAATCTCGCCAGGTCCAGGAAATCCTGATGAGTATCGGTATTTCGGCGTTTGCAGCACCATCCTCCGGCAGGTCAGCCCTCAAGTGCCCACGTTGGGTGTTTGTCTTGGTCACCAGGGAATAATAACAACGTATGGGGGCAAAGTCAGATCGGCAAAGCGATTAATGCATGGCAAGACTAGCAGCATAAAGCATGACGGTAAGGGCGTCTTCAAGGGCATACAGGACCCATTCACGGCAACCCGTTACCACTCATTAGCTGGAGAAGAAAATTCCCTACCGCATTGCCTTATAGTCACTGCGGTATCGGAAGACGACGGAGAAATCATGGGGATTCGCCACGAAAAGTATCCGGTCGAGGGCGTTCAGTTCCACCCTGAATCCATCCTTTGCGAAGACGGCAAACTGATAATCAGAAACTTCCTTGAGGGCACATAATCATGATTAGAGAAGGCATACAGAAACTCGTCAACGGCGCCAATCTCAGCTTCGAGGCGTCTCAAAGCATTTTACTGGAGATCATGGCCGGTGAAGCCACAAGCTCCCAGATTGCCGCGTTCCTAACTGCATTGCGCATGAAGGGTGAAACCGTCGAGGAGCTTGCAGCTTTCGCAAAGGTGATGCGCGACAACTGTGTTCAAATCCATCCAAAAGTGAGCGGTCGCCTCTTGGACACTTGCGGAACCGGCGGTGACAGGATAAAGACTTTCAATATCAGCACCGTTGCAGCATTCGTGATTGCAGGTACTGGCTTAACCGTTGCAAAGCATGGAAACCGTTCAGTAACCAGCAAAAGCGGCAGCGCTGACGTACTCGAGTGCCTAGGAGTTAACCTTGCGGCTGAACCAAAAGCGGTGGAACGAGCAATTGAACAGGTCGGCATCGGATTCATGTTTGCCCCAGTTTTTCATCCCACAATGAAGCACGCAATAACTCCGCGAAAAGAAATAGGCATCAGAACTGCACTCAACATACTTGGCCCTCTTACGAATCCTGCGTCTGCAAATACTCAGTTATTGGGCGTCTATGACTCAGGACTCACAGAGTGCCTAGCTTATGTTCTGCAGAGGCTTGGCTGCGAGGAAGCGATGGTGGTTCACGGTTTGGATGGATTGGATGAAGTATCAACCTTAGGAAAAACCATTGTTTCACACTTGAAGGAAGGCGAAGTCACAACCTCAGTGACTATGCCGAGAGACTTTGGAATCAAGCAAGCCAGCGCAGAAGCACTCCAAGGAGGAACAGTTGAGGAAAATGCGAAAACACTCTTCAAGATATTAAACGGGCAATCTGCCAAAGGCGATGCAAAAGCGGACATAGTGGTCGCCAACGCCGCAGCAGGATTGATTGTGGGCGGAAAAGCCCAAGATTTCGCGGAAGGAATAGAGCTTGCCAAGGAATCAATCAGAAGGGGCTCTGCTTACAGGAAGTTCAGAGACTTTGTGCGAGTTACCTCCGGGGACACTTCTAAACTTGAATGGATGGAGAGCAAATATGGTTGATTTTCTGGATACGCTAGCTCAGGCTGCAAAAGCCCGCATCGACGGAGCTTACTACGAGGACGCACCCCTAGCATCTACCTTCTCAGCAAGTTTGAAGCAGGCAATCATACAAAGCACTACAGCTGCCATAATCGCCGAAATCAAGGGTGCTTCACCTTCAGAAGGGACAATCAAGGAGGGTTTTGCACCCGATGAAATCGCAAGAGCCATGGCAAGGGGTGGAGCCATAGGCATTTCGGTATTAACAGAACCAAAATACTTCTGTGGTTCCTTGGGTTACCTAGCAAAAGTCAGAACAGTCGTAAACCTTCCTTTGCTCATGAAAGACATAATAGTCAGTACGGTTCAGCTTGATGCCGCTGCCCGAGCTGGGGCTAACGCCGTGCTTTTCATTCAGGCGCTTTTCGATAGAGGATACTGCGAATGCAATGCTGAAGAAATGATTTCGAAGGCACATGAAAGAGACCTCGAGGTTTTGCTGGAAACTCGCAACCAAAAGGAATTTCGATCAGCGCTTCGAAGCGATGCTGATCTTGTCGGCATCAACAACAGGAACCTCGGAACGCTGGAGATCGACTTGGATGTCACAAGAAATCTGCTTGAGACATCCGATTGCAGAGGAAAAGCGATTGTCTCTGAAAGCGGCATAAGATCACCTGAGGACATACGATTCTTGAGCAGATGTGGCGCCCAAGCATTCCTCATCGGTTCAATCATCATGATGTCCGCCAACACCGAACAGACAGTCAAGGAGCTTGTTGAAGCACTGTGAGAGCGAAAGTGAAGATTTGCGGAATCACTCGCCGAGAGGACTTGGACGCCTCTGTCAAAGCAGGAGCAGATGCGGTGGGATTCGTTGTGGGAACGCCTTCTTCTCCAAGAAACCTGTCGCTTGAAAAGGCAGAAGAACTGCTAGAGGGAAAGCCCTCCTCAATAGAGGGCGTTTTGGTCACCGTATCTAACAGCATAAGTGAAATGGCTAAGGTTTGCTTTAGGCTGAAGCTGAAAGTTGCGCAATTACACGGAAACAATTTCGTCGACGGTAGTTTGCTCAGAAAGAAAATGTCTAACCTTACTCTGATTCGAGCAGTCAACGCGAACTCTGCCAACGCATTTGATGAAGCGTTAGAACTGTCAAGAAACTATGACGGCATCGTCATTGACTCATGCGTTGGCGATCAACTTGGCGGAACCGGATTGGCGCACGATTGGGAGTTGAGCAAGAGAATCAGAACCGCCATTCATCCTAAGAGAATGGTTCTCGCAGGCGGATTGACACCTGAGAATGTGGCAAACGCCGTCCGAACCGTTCAACCCTTTGGGGTGGACGTTTCAAGCGGCGTGGAAATACGTCCTGGAATCAAGAGTCATGAAAAGATTTTCAGCTTCGTCGAGAACGCAAAGAGCGTGAAACTATGAAGTTGGATTCGTATCCAATTAGAGGAAAATATGGTAAGTATGGTGGACGCTTTGTTCCCGAAACATTGATCATGGCATGTGAGGAGTTGGAAAAGGCTTATCTCAAATTCAAAGCGGATCCAACCTTCAAGAAGCAACTGGCATACTATCTTTCAGAATTCGCAGGAAGACCCACACCCTTATACTACGCTGAGAATCTGACGAAAAATATTGGTGGAGCAAGAATCTATCTGAAGCGAGAAGACTTGGCTCATGGAGGGGCTCATAAAATTAACAATACACTGGGTCAGGCGTTGCTTGCTATGAGGATGGGCAAGAGGCGAGTAATCGCTGAAACGGGCGCCGGACAGCATGGTGTAGCCACAGCGATTGCTTGTGCGGCATTGGGATTAAAAGCCGGAGTATATATGGGTGTTGAGGACATGAAGCGCCAGAAGCTCAATGTCTTCAGGATGAAGCTCCTCGGCGCCCAAGTCTATCCTGTGGAATCTGGGAGCAGAACCTTGAAGGATGCCATAAACGAGGCACTCAGAGATTGGGTAACCAACATAGAAACCACATACTACCTCATTGGCTCGGTTGTTGGACCACACCCATATCCCATGATAGTGAGAGATTTCCAGAGCATCATAGGAGAAGAAACCAAGAAGCAGATTTTGGAGATAGAAAAAAGGCTCCCGCAAGCCCTGGTTGCTTGTGTCGGAGGAGGCAGCAATGCCATAGGCACGTTTTACCCTTTCATCAAGGAGACAGGGGTGAAAATGTACGGAGTAGAAGCTGGGGGTAAAGGTTTGGAGACAGAAGAGCATGCAGCATCCCTGAGTGCTGGCACAGAAGGAGTCTTCCATGGTATGCTGAGCTATTTCCTTCAAAACGACGATGGACAGATTAAAGCAACCAGTAGCATTTCTGCAGGTTTAGATTATCCAGGCGTTGGACCTGAACATTCTCTCTTGAAAGCTCTGCGAAGGGCTAAATATGTGACTGCGACGGATGAGGAAGCGGTTAATGCATTCTGTGCGCTATCTGAAAACGAAGGGATAATCCCCGCCCTAGAATCAGCCCACGCCATTGCATTCGCTATGAAACTTGCCCGGAGAATGAGACCAGGAGATTCAATCGTGGTCACGTTGTCTGGACGCGGGGACAAAGACGTAGAAACCGTCGCGGATTACTTGAGCGTGGAAATATGAAAACCATACAGGGCGTTTTTGGCAACTTGCTGGAACAAGGAAGCGGGACGCTTATTGGCTACATAACTGCCGGCGATCCTGACCCGAAATACACGCCAGAGATTGCCGAAGCACTGGTCAAGGGAGGGGTCGACATCCTAGAGCTTGGGCTACCGTTCTCTGACCCAATTGCTGACGGACCAACCATCCAAGAGGCAAGTGTTCGGGCTTTGAAGGCGGGAACTAGACCACAGACAGCATTGAACCTTGCGAAACAGATCAGCCAAAATCACGATATTCCGCTGGTCGTTATGACGTATCTCAACCCGATATTCAAGATGGGTTTCGACAGATTTTTTTCCACAGCAAAAAACTGCGGTGTAAACGGCGTCATAGTCCCTGATTTGCCCCTCGAAGAAGCAGTCGACTACAAAAAAATCGCTGCCAAAGTTGGCGTAGACACAATTTTCCTTGCCGCCCCATCAACACCAGATGATCGTCTTCGCCAAATCGTAGATTGCTCCTCAGGCTTTCTATACCTGATCTCTCATTTCGGAGTCACAGGCGCCAAACCGTCAGTTCAAAACTCCACAATCAAACTGGTAAAGAGGGTTCTCTCATTCACTCGGCGACGCATTCCATTGGCGGTTGGCTTCGGCATCTCCAAACCAGAACACGTCAGAAGCATAATTGGCGCCGGCGCAGACGGCGTCATCGTGGGATCCGCTTTCGTCAACGCGGTGAGCAGGAACCTGTCCAACCCGGGCAAGATGCTTGAAGAGATTGAAGCGACAGCAAGAAAACTCAAGAAAGCTATTCTGCACTAACTCCTTTGAATACGTAAAGGTTGTTAGGTGGCAAAGACCTGCCAGAAAAATCTAGCAAGACATTACTTACACTGACATTTTGAAGTCGAGAAGAAAAGAGAGAGTATGTGGCAGGAGATGTTGCTATTGAAGGCTGGCGGCAAATCCGTCTCACCTTCGCGACAAATCTGCACGATGCTGGCTTGACAATTGTGTTGCAGCTTTTCCTCTCTGCAAAGTCCACTGCAGTGCAAGATAGCTGACAAGTCACACTAAGCAACAAACAAGAACAAAACCTCAATAGTCTTCAATTCTCGACTGCAAGTTCCAGAATTCTGTTCCATTGTTCGGTAGTAAGCCTAAAATTTGTGCCCTGCGGATTCACGAAAACCTGCAAACTCGAGAGTATGTCATCTCGCATGCGCTCTTCTTGAAGAAGTGGTTTTTCTATACACACTCTAAAGTATTCCACGTAAGCACTATGCCTTTCTTGAAACTTGCCTATGTCACCTTTGTTTAGGAAGTATTTCTCTTGACTATGGTTCAGAGGATTCTTTGCTGGAATAGTTACTATCTGACCCAACGCATAGATCCCAGCTTTCTGTCCTGCTCCCCAAATTGCAACGAAGTCGCCTTTGCGAATCAGTTTGGCGTGCTGACTTATCAGCCACTGTTCAGGCTCCGCGGTCTCTCTTGTTCTGTCAAACCATTTGTACATTGAGGGGTTGAATTGGAAAAGCCAATGCTTCGATCGGGGTTTGACGAAAAGATACATTTTGCAACCAGGACAGAAAAGACTGGTTTTCTGCTGTTCAGCTGTCACTTTTTTTCCACATTTTTCACATTCATATTCTACCTGTGCCAATGCAGTTGCCTCTTTCCCCCCCAAAAACCGTCAGAACCACTCCCATCTAGTGTTTGAGCGCTCTTTCAGCTTTTATCCTTTACTGGTTCTCTTAAACCGAGGAGCTTCGAACTAAGCCAAGTTGGAGGCTAACCTCAACCATTGCCTGATCACCGATAATTTTGTTTGCACAGGATACCGAAGGGCGCCCTTGAAACTATGAAAAGGAATTGAGTTTCAGCTTCTTTCCCGTATGCCTTCCGAAGCTCTCTGTCTGATACAGGATCAATAGCGGTGTTGGTTTTCGCTCGTTGTCATTGACGAAAGCTGGCTGAGCAATAGCCTTCTAGGAGGTTTCAGCGAGAAAAGAAGCGGCGCATCATGATCCACATGTCTGCGTCCTGTGCTAAATGTATATGACTGTCGAGTTTGTCTATGGCTTTAAACGCACAGGTGGTCACATTGTCCGAGGCAGAATCTAGGGTGAAGGAAAAAGGACAGCGCAGGGTGGAGTTCAGCTTCCCGCTCCTGATCGTGCGAACAAAGTATTTCTCAGCGCTTTTTGACAGGCTTGGAAAACTTCGTTTCTCACGTTTCGCTTCTTGGCTTTCTTTGACAATTGCACCAATTGTTGGGGCGATCGGGCTGTTTCTGATTCTTACCAGTCTATTCGCTCTATTATGGAATCCAGCCGTAGGCGATTTCGCACGTGAGGCAGGTTTGGGCGCGTATCTTCTTTTGCCTGGACTAAATCCCTTTTTGCCTTTCTTATATGGGTGGTTAGCGATTGTCGCTGCCATTGTGGTTCATGAAGGTGCTCACGGAGTAGCTGCGCGCAGCCTCGGGCTAGAGGTCAAATCGAGTGGATTGGTCTTCTTTCTTATCGTTCCTATTGGCGCTTTCGTGGATGTTGACGAGGAACAGCTCAAAAAGGCGAGGGCGAGAGTTACTTCACGGGTCATGGCCGCAGGCGTTGGCGCCAACGTGGTTGTTGCTGCAGCATGTTTGATTGGGGTTTTGGTCATTGTTGGCGGTTTGACTCCTGCTATCGATGGAGTGTATATTTCTGAGGTTTTACAAGGTTTGCCTGCTGAAGCTGCTGGTTTGTTGCCAAAAGATGTTTTTGTTTCAGTAGATGGGGTGAGAATAAACCGAACCTCAGACCTGAATGAGACAGTAGGACGCAAGCTCGCTGGTGATACGGTTCAGGTGATGGTTGCTAGAGGCCATATGTGGCAGGAGTGGTTTACGACGGTTGTTAACTTGACTGTGTCCGAAAATCGCACAGTTATGGGTATACGTGTGGGTGATCTGCTGATTAAAGAGCGATTGAGAAACTATGTGTCTGTTACTCCGGTTGGGTTTTCTATGTACATAGTTCCGCCAGCGGTGGCTCCTGGTTTGACTCCTTTTTCAGATTCTCTTGCAGGTTTCTACACGAGTCCATTGGGGTCGCAATGGTCCGTTCTCGCAAACACGCTCTTCTGGTTATGGTTCGTGAACATAAACCTGGCAGTTTTCAACGCCTTGCCCATATACCCCCTTGATGGAGGCAGAATGTTCAACATCGCGCTGAAAAGCGTAGTCCGCGGAAAGCAACATGAGAAGCTCATCTCTGTAATCACCGTGGCCGTCACAGTGGTCCTTATCCTTGTTCTGTTGCTGACTGTCATAGTTCCCTTTATGACATGACTGCGTCCTCAGACAAAACCGCCCTCGCTGATTCAACACCAGTGAACAAAGTCGAAGATAGGAAGACACTGTCTTTCTTGCACTGCAGAAACCTCAATGCGTCGCTATTCATCTTGATACCGTGATAGGATATCGCAACGATTTTCGCTCCAGTCTTCAACGTCTTCTCATCGATCTCAACGAGTTCATCATCAGTAAACTGGTAAGCATTGTGCTTTCCCTTCCCAAAATACGCGAGTAAGTCACCTCAGAGGTGAAGCTCGGTTGTTCCCTCGAGAGATCCATGCTGTGAACCACATCTTAATGTTTCATAAGCCTAGCCAGTTCAGGAGTGACCTTCGACCTAGCTTCCCAAACAATCCTGATCCCCCTATGACTCACCGAAGACAAAAAGCCATGTGCAGCCTCAACAGCCTGCGAATCAAAAACGTAGTTCGCAGGCGTTTCAAGAACCAAAAAAGGCGACCACAGAATTTTGCAATGAGTAATCATTCTCTCCCAAAGAGGAAGCTTCATCAATCGACCTCAGACCAACTCGATGAGTCAAGTCTTGATGGCAACGCACGGCAAACGTGAATTCCATCGGAACCGTTCGTCGCCAACCTTCCACCGTTCGCGTTTCAGGGTACTCATAGAAAGTGTAGTTTACCTCGAAGTTGAAGACCTCTGAGTAAGTTTCTATATTTGGCTTGTCGAGGACGTTGAAGTATGCCCAACCACCAGCTCCAACAAGGTACTCTACCAAAACATAGTGCTCTCCGAAACAAGTATCGCTGAACTTGCTGATTAACCTAGTTCAAGATAGACAAGACAAACAGATCTTGTTCTTTCGTGATCTCGTTTTTGTATTGTGGCAGAGAAGTCCTGTCGGGAAATCCGAAAAGCAGATAAGGACAACGTCCGAGAGTGCATAGACCTCCTAGGAGCACAAACATCTGACAGACCATCGTCAACTAATAGATGAGATTGAAAGAACTATTGTCCGAGATTTTGGATTGTCTTACCCCGAAATCAAGAACCTTCACTCCTCTATGCTGCAAGAGATAACCGCCCAAGCAAGCAAATCCCCCGTATACAAGGGACTCCCAACCATCTCTGACATAACACGCCTGAACGAACTCCCCCTCACGACCTACGCCCACATCCAAGAGTGTTTTGACCGGCTAGGACTTGAGCAAACCCTCCTGAGTCCCCCGGCGAGATTCTGGCACACATCCGGCTCAACTGGAAAGCCTAAGAAGATATACTATGGGAAACGTGACTTGGACGAAATTGCCCTGGGGCTCTTCCAGATTCTCTATCTCTGCGGAGCCAGACCGTGGAACAATGCATGGGTAGTCACAGCTAGTGGTGGAGAGACCCTGTTTGGCTTGGTTGTGGAAAAGTACGGTCTTGACGGAACCATTACGCCCCTTGCAGGACAGATGGACTTGATAAAAGCCCTCAGGCAAGCCTCAAAACTCGACAGGATTGACGTAATCGTTGGCGTAACATGGCTCTACCTTCTGATGGACAGGATTGTGAAAGACCCCCAAGATTTACAGAAGCTGGTAACAGAGGAGATAAGGAACAGACTGAAGGTTCCAGTTGTCCCCAAACTGGTCGCCAAGTATCTACTCCGCGGCATCAACTATGATAAGCTCAGACAATCCCTTGCTAATTCCACACTAGGATTCTCCCACGCGGAAGCGCTCTCGCCCTACCTCACAAAGATAAGAGAAGCGTATCCAAAGCTGGAGATGCATGATGTCTTCGGATCCACAGAACAATGGATCCAAGCTGTCCAAGTTTCGCCAGATCGAGACTGGCTAACCTTCTTCCTTAAGTACTCCATACCTGAGATAGCCCCCCCAGAAGAAATCTCCAAAGCGAAACAAGACCGCAAATACAGAGTCAAGGCTACTCCATGGTACGAATGGACTGAAGGACTCTGCGGAGAACTAATTATCACGCGAGCTAATGAATGCCTCCCCTTGGTGAGATATCCAACTGGAGACCTCGTGAAAGTGGTGAATCCCGCCTTCAGATTCAGCGTCAAGTTCGAAAGCGGAGAAATGGAGATCACTCTCCCAGCGGTAAAGACATTGGGGAGAGCTGCCGACTCAGTAGATTTCGAGGGAACAGACGAGTCAGGCAACTTCCTAGGATTCAAAGTCTACTCAAGACAGGTAAACGACGCCTTAATTGGACTGAAAAACGTGAGATGGTGGGAACTCTACCAAGTCAGAGGAAGCCCAGGTCGATTCGTCTTCCTAATAATTCCCGAGAAAGAAGTGCCAGACGAAACTACCTTCAGAAAAGAGATCATCCAAGCCCTCGTATACATGTTCGACGACTTCACTGCCGCAGCGCAAGGGAGAGCATACTTAGTTGGTGGAGCTTCCGCCACGATGGACCAGAGCAAATACCTAGAAGTAATGATTACGCGACCATCGGCCTACAACATCATAGACAAAGAGATAAAAAGACGGATGAGAGAGGGGAGGACGATCGGTCAACTCAAACCAAAGAGAATATATGTTGTCGAAGGAGATGAACCTCTCCTCACAATGACCCGGGAAAAGATGCAGGCATAAAGGTTACTTGGCGCCTCCTAACTTGCAGATAGCTAATGGAAACCAGCGAGTGTGTGTTTCTTTTTTCATTCTTTGTACGAAATTGCTTTTCTCTGCGTTGCCTTTATGACTTGAACTTTTTCTAAACCGTGATGTGTGAGGTCTGGTCGACTCTGGGAATGCTTGAAATCCATGAGTCGGCAATTGTCAGTTGTGAAAGAAAAAGCGAATTTGGAGACGATTTAGGTTTGAGGACTGGGTTTTGGGGGCGATCACCCGCTCTGCGGGTCTCGGAGGCAAGCGGAAACAATTGTCCGGTGTTTCACGCAAAATTCTTAATTAGCGGTCAAAATTTAGGGATAATTATCACATGCTGCCTCAATAGTAAAAAAGGTAGTCAATTTTCAGACTGACTAGAAACTAAAAGTGCAAACAAAGATAACAGCTCTTGCGGATTCTCAAGAAGCAAAATGAAAAGAGGTGAAAACACATGAAAAAGATCACAATTGCATTTTTAGGTTTAGCGGCAACTTTATTGATGGGGCTATTTATTGCGGTACCAGTTATCGCTAATCCTGCAGATGGACAAAAGGTTCCAGTTGAGATTAAATGGAAACCTACAGGATCAACTCTCCTTGATCGCCTTGATTCCGATGGTCTTTCACATAGGTGGATAAGGACAACCTGGAATGTTGAACTTTATATTGATGGTTCATTAACGCCTATTACGGGAACAGCAGTTACTGAAAGACTTGTACTATGGGCGTTTTCGAAATTGCAGATGGCAATCTACAACGAAGATTATGTACTTTCTTTCCCTACTTTGGGAGGAGGATTTGAAGGCAACGCTCACCTAGTGCTCAAGGACTATGTTAGCGCTACAGACTATCAAATGAAAGTGCATGGACTTTTCCAGGGAACTGGAGACTTGGAAGGACAAACCATAAATGCAGGATTGGATTGGGGACCACCGAATTACACGTGGCAAGGTTATCTGCTAAAACCTTAGAATCTCCTTTTTTCTTTTTTTTATTAAATCAGTATGTGGGTCACATGAGTTTGAATCGTGTGTTGAAGTTACTTGATAATTTTGGTTTCTCTAGAGTTGAGGCCGAGGTTTATGTTTATCTTGCTAAGACTGGCCCGCATGATAGCCAAGATTTAGTAGAAGGAATAAATATCAATTATCAAAAACTGAATTTGGCTCTTCAAAAACTTTTAAAAAAAGGAGCTATAATCACCGAAGAAAAAAGAGTGGCATCGTACATAGCCTTGCCGTTCGAAGAACTGCTAAATAGGTATATTGAACTGAACATGGCACAATTACAAAATATCAAAATAAACAAACATGAACTGCTTGAGAATTGGAATAATCTTCCCTAAAGAATAATTAGCAGAAATTGATTTTTACATTAGCAATTTAGCATACAACTTGCTAGAAAGAATTATCTACAAAGAAAGGCAATAAAGAATAATAAAATTGGTTGACAATATTTGAGCCAAGAAAAAGTCCTAAGTACTCTGCAGAGTTTGGGATTATCGGCATCTGATGCGAGTGTATATGTTTATCTCGGAAAAAGAGGCACGAAAAAAGCAAGTGAGCTTGTCCAAGCGCTCAAAATGCCAAAACAGCAACTCTATTCAATCTTAAAGAGTCTTCAGAGCAAAGGAATAATTGATGCTACCCTTGAACGTCCGGCTAGGTTTTCAGCACAACCTTTTGAAAAAGTCTTAGATTTATTTGTAAAATTAAAAATGGAAGAAGTGCAGAAAATAAAGAATATCAAAACTGAAATTCTATCTGATTGGCAATCAATAACAATAGAAGAAATTGACCGCACTGAAAAATTTACCGTTCTTAAAGGTAAAGCCTACATTTATTCAAAACTAAAACAAATGAGAGAAAACACAAAAGAGCAACTGCAGATCATTTCAACGGTTGCTGGATTAATGCGTGCTGACCAATTTGGATTTTTGGATCCATCAACTCACTCCGGAAAAGTAATCAAAATTAGATTCCTAACTGAATTATCAGAGCAAAATGTAAACGTCATGAAAAATCTTCTCCATCAAAAGAAGAACGCAGGCTTTAAATTTGAAGGTAGAGTACCCGAACTTGGAGTAAAACCATTTTCAAGAATAATTATTCAAGATGGGCAAGAAGCGGCTATTTTCATTTCCAATGATGAAAAGAATTACCAACCAGAAACGGATACATGTCTTTGGACTGATTGCAAAGCCTTGGTCAGCTCTTTCTCAGCCGTTTTTGAAGAACTTTGGCATAATTCAACGGATATTGAAAACAAAATCTTGGAAGAAACAGGCAAAGCAAGTTGTCAAAAAATAGTTTTTAATAATACTGAGGAAGCTAAAACCAAATATTATGATTCAATCTCTAAAGCTAAAAAAGGAATTATTATAATAACTTCATTGGAGAACCTCGAGCATTATGAAAAAAGAATACAACTTGATAGGTTAACCAGCAAAAATGTAACTATACGGTTAATGGCGCCCATTACATGCAAGAATTTTAATTTATTAACTAGATTGTCTGACTATTGTGAAATTAGACATATACCGCCGAAATACGTAGATACTACATTGATTGATGAACGTCATCTTTTTCAATTCAAATCATCACCTATAAAAGGAAATACAAGTGCCATTGATGATAATTATTTCAAGAATACTTTCTATACGAATGATTTGAACCATATTGAGAGAAATAGAAACATTATCTTTGATATTTGGGCAAAAGCGTGCTCGCCGTTCATTTTTGCTCCAAAGCGCTCTGTTCAATCTACTAAAGCTATTGGTGAGTCGACAATTGAAGAGGAACGCAGTGCAGCATATAGCAAGGTATTTACCTTTATTGACAAACCAAATATGCCAATCGGCGTCTCAGAAAAAGAAGTATTAGACAAAATAATTAATGCTAAAAAACACTCACCTGCGAATTATTTGAAGGAGGGTATAACAAATTATGGCAGTTTTGCACAAGCTTTCATTAATCTGCCCAAAGAGGTTAACATCCCTAATTTGATGGTTCAAATTTGGCATGATAACTCTCAATCTTCTTTTGGTGAAAGTGATACCCTGGTTTTTTATACTTTAAGTGATCTTCAAAGAGAACCATCATATAGCTGGGCAGCAACTGTCTGTGATAATCGTAGAATGGTGGATTTTCTCAGGTCCTTTCATACTGAAGCTTCAAAAATGCCGATATTTCTGTTTAAGAATAATGAGCTTGAAGTTAGAATTCAAGGAAATAGACTTTTTGTCGGGTGGACCAAGCCCATACCTCTCTCAAAATGTTGTATCATGCCTCCTTCATGCCTTCTTTTTGAAGGATACGGTGATTTAAGAACAAATTTCTCAAAAATTGATTTTCAAAAGGGGCGGCTTTTGGAACATGAAGGAAATAGCTTTGAGGCCTTTACAACTTTCATATATTCTTCATCAAAAGTTTCTATGCCTGGAATCAATGGCTTGCTATTCAGAGATTCAATCATCACCTATGTCCCTCCAGGAGTAGATGGTAGAAAACAATAGCTGTAAGAGATTATTATCCCTAAGAATCCTAACAGAATTCTTAATTACCTGTTTCGCGCTGATAGTTGACCCGGGTATTAATCATGGTCAAAATGAATTTTGGCGGTGTAGACGAGGAAGTTGTCACTAGAAAAGAATACACAGTGAAAAAAGCGCAAACCATATTGAAAAATGAGGTTATTGCCACCCTCGGATATGGCATTCAGGGAAGAGCACAAGCTCTAAACCTTAGAGACAACGGGATCAGAGTTATCATTGGTCAAGAAACAACAGGTGTTCACGCACCCTACTATGAATTGGCAGTGAAGGACGGATGGGTCCAGGGAGAAACCCTCTTCTCAATGGAAGAAGCTGCCAAAAAAGGAACAATAAAACAATTTCTGCTCACAGACGCAGGCCAAAGAGAAATGTGGCCAACCATCAAGAAAACACTGAAAGAAAACGATGCCCTCTATTTCAGCCATGGGTTCTCAATAGTCTACAGTAACATAACAAATGTGGTTCCACCAAAGAACATTGACGTCATTCTCGTTGCACCTAAAGGCTCAGGCACGTCGGTCAGGCGAAACTTCCTTGAAGGCAGTGGAATCAATAGTAGCTTCGCAGTCTACCAAGACTACACACGAAAGGCCGAAGACCGCGTCAAAGCCATAGGCATCGCCATAGGCTCAGGGTACCTTTTCCCAACAACATTCGAAAAAGAAGTCTACAGCGACTTAACAGGTGAAAGAGGCGTCTTGATGGGCGCCATAGCAGGAATAATGGAAGCACAATACGACACGCTAAGGGAACGCGGACACAGCCCAAGCGAAGCATTCAACGAAACTGTGGAAGAATTCACTCAAAGCCTCATAAAACTTGTCGACGAAAACGGCATGGACTGGATGTTCAACAACTGCAGTGAAACCGCACGTATTGGGGCACTGCGCTGGAGGAACCGTTTCAGAGAATGCACCAAACCACTCTTTGACTCACTGTATGAACTTGTAGCCTCAGGCGAAGAAACCCGCATAGTTTTAGAGCGCAGCAAAGGACCAGACTACAGACAGAAACTCGCCGATGAACTCAAAGCCATGGGGTACTCAGAGATGTGGCGCGCAGGAACTACAGTACGTTCGCTGAGACCCAACTCACAAAAAAGCAAGTAACCCTCAACTTTCTTCCTTCAATTCTATCTTCATTTCTCGTTTTCGAGATCTTTTGCTATCCCTGCAGAATCTGGGACATGCAAAATCGAAGAATTGCGTTATGTGCGGTCTTCATTGCTTCATAAAAAGATTTGATGCTGTAAAGTCAACTTGTTAACGTTACACTTATTTCTGGCTTCCTTGCATACCTGT
>CAZQCX010000025.1:0-21715 GCA_964591705.1 uncultured Candidatus Bathyarchaeia archaeon
AACGCGTACTATTCAGGAACTTCAGTTGGCGACGTTGAAGCCTTCTATGGGTACTATCACGTGGACGTCGTATCGTTAGGAAAGACCTACGGGATGCTTAGCGTCAACAGCTACACGGGGCAAGTCTGGCATCACACAGGGCATGGCGCATTCGTCCAAGAAATCGAACTTGGTTAGGCACTTCTTTTCGGTCTAGCCATTCAATCTCATTTTTTCTGCTGTTTCCTCGCGGATAGCCCTGCACTTATGGCTGGTGCGGGTTTGGGCTTGAACACGATTCCCTGAAACACGTTTAGCTTCTCAGCCCGTTGCCTAAACCACGAAATGATGGAACATAGCTACCACGAGTAGAACAAAGCTCAAGACTGCACCAACTGTTCCCAGTCGATCTCCTTTCAATCTCGCTTGGGTGCCAAGCCGAACGGGTATTATGAGAAGGGCAGTTGTTACCCAGAAGAATATGCCTGATGCCTTCCAGTAGGTCAGAACAATTGCACTGGCTCCGAAAACTACCGCCAGGATGATGCTGAGGGCTCCCATCGACTTCCTTGGAGTTGACTTCGTCAATTCTCTTCTCCCTCTATTGAGAAACTCCACTATCCGCCATAAATACTATAACCTATTAATCAACAATCCTTAGCCAGAATCAGCAACAGATAAAGGTGAATTCGACAAGTTTTTTTCATTGAATCTTAGTAGTGCGGGAGGCCGGCATCGTCTTTCCTGATCAAGCCCAGAATCACACGATAGGGAAAGCTTGGAGCAGGATGTGAATCCCGAATGAGTGTAATCCAGTATCTTTTCTATGCCCTGCTTACAATATCAACTCTAAGGTTGATAACCCAGCTTTGCCTGTCGATTGCTTACAACTTGAAACGCAAGAAGAGAGAACTAGAAACTTTTCCTAGAATATCCTTGATTGTCCCTGCCTTCAACGAGGCAAAAACGATTCGGAGTTGTGTTCAATCATTACAGGAGTTGAACTACTCAGACTACGAAGTAATAGTGGTTGATGACGGTTCAACCGACAACACATTCAAAGAGGTTAGCCAGTGCATTGGCGCCAGAATCATCTGCCAGGAGAACCAGGGAAAGCCAAAGGCGTTGAACAATGGGATACGTGCTTCAACAGGCGAAATCATCGTGACAGTTGACGCTGACACCACAATAGACCGAAATGCGCTGCAAAAGATAGCGGACCGTTTTTCTCACGATGAAAAGCTTGGCGCGGTCGCTGGCAACGTGAAGGTAAATCCTGAAAGAAGAATAATAAATGCCATACAATCTGCTGAGTACGTTACTGGGATTAACCTGATAAGGAAAGGTCAATCGGTTCTCGGCTGTGTCATGATCGTGCCTGGGCCAATAGCAGCCTTGAAACGCGAGGCTGTTGAGAAGGTTGGCTACTTTTCGGATGATACCTTCGCCGAAGATTTCGACATAACCATTAAGATATTGAACGCGGGCTACAGAGTCGAATACGAGGAAGGGAGCATTGCGTACACTGACGCGCCTAAGAACACTGAGGATCTGATTAAGCAGAGACGACGATGGTATAGAGGAATGGTACAGGTGCTAGACAAACATAAGGATATGTACTTGAACCCAAAGTATGGCGTTTCAGGCATCTTCGGCATTCCTAACCTTTGGTTCGAGGCTTTCTCACCTTTCCTCAATATTGCCTTCCTCTTCTGCACGGTGCTGATGTGGACCTTGACAAGCGATTTTTCTTTTTCAGCAGTTGGAATAGCCGTTTTCATTCTTGCGGCTTCACTACTGGGCGTCATCGGATTGAGTTTGGAGCCGAAACCTGAGAAAAGAAACTATTTAGTATTGCCCCTTCTACTTTTCTACAACGTATTTCTTGACGGAATACGAATCATGAGCCTTGTGGAAGACGTGACAAACATAATCATGGAATGGGAGAAGCCAAAGAGGTGACCCGAGGACGCCGCTGGATGTTACCATAATCGGAATGGTTTTTGCACTAATACTGCTACTCATCTTCTTCTCAGCCGTTGTTCTATACCTGGCGTTCAGGATAAAAGAGACGTTCCGCAAAGAAACAAGAAGAGGCTTCACAGTCGTCAAAATTGGTTTCCTAATAGGAATTCTCTTCTTAGCCGGAGGGATATTCTACTTCTTTGCCAACACAGTCGGAAACATTACTCAGCCACCCCCCGCTCCTGCGCCACCCTCAACCCCCTATCTCAATCTGACAGTGTCTTATCCCCATTCAGTCAAGGTCAACGCAAACTGCACGGTAAGCTTCACAATAATAAATCCAACAACTGCTACAGCACACGGAGCAACAATCCAAGCTAGTTTGTTCTTCTCGGAATTCGCGATACAGTCTTCAACGCACGAAATCGTCGGCAACGTCATAAAGATCGAGGATGTACCGCCAGGGACCACAATAGTGGCACTCGAACTTCTGGCACCAAACAAAGCAGGCACGGTTTCCGACATCGTTAGCCTGCTATTCCGGGAGATGACCGCTCCAGTTACCATGGAAATAGCAATATCAGTTGAAGGCGAACCCGATGGGGCTCCCTCACCAACGCCTTCTCCAACACCCTCACCAACAGACGTACCTGTTCTGAGTTTTTCTGTGTCTTATCCGTCTTCGGTGAGCCTGAGGTCAAATGTCACAATGAGCTTCACGATAAGAAATCCGACGAACGCAACTGCTCACTGGACAACGATAGAAGCTAACTCGCTTTTCGATTATTTTGCAGTAGTTTCTTCGACGCGGGAGGTGGTTGGCAACGTGGTTAATGTTGGTACCGTTCCTCCTGGGACGACTATAATATCGCTTCAACTTTTGAGCCCTAGCAGACCAAGAACGGTGACCGATACGCTCAGTCTGCGCTTTCAAGAGATGACGGCGCCAGTTACGCAGCAAGTGTCGATAACCGTCAAAGGGGGACCATGAAAGAGGCAACCAGCCTCAAGAGTGCCCCCTCTGTTTAGCAATCCAACTAGTCTGAGGGATACGCCAGTAGCAGGAAAAGTACAACACGGAACCTGACTGGCGCAACATGATGAAAATCCCACTCCGCAAAAACATACACAACCACATAGCAAATTACAATGATCAAGCCTAATCTCTTCTAGCAACAGCCTGACGTTTGCGCTTCCTATAGTGGAAGAGCAAGACAGCGCCAACCAAAGCAGTATCAACGATAGCAGCCACGGCAACAGGCACGGTTGGGAAAGGCTCTGGCATTGCAGGTTCAGGAGAAAAACTCCATGATGAAGTTGCCCATTCCGGTAACGTTATGATCACGTTTTCGATGTCGAAGGGAACCATGATGGGGTAACTGTCTTGACCAAAAATAAAACTCGCGAGCCCACCCGTAGCATTATCCCATTTGCACCCTTCTATCACGTATGCAGTGTCACCTATGCCGTCTCCGTCGTCGTCTCTGCCTATGTAACCGTCCCAGTAGTTGCCTGTTTCGCCGTTGTCCCAATAGTTGCCTGCTCCCAGTACCTCCCAGTTGGCACCGACATGGAGGCTATTGTTTATCAAGATGTTGCGGTAGAAGGCGTTGTATTCAGCAGGATAGTCGTTTCCACCTATCGCAATGCCATATCCACCAGCGTAGTCTGATATGAGATTGTCATGAAAAACGTTGTATGCACCTGCGCCCATCAGTATGCCCCAGTTGCCGGGTCCAGTCACCTTGTTCTTGCATATCGTGTTGCCTGAGCAGGGAGCGCCGTTGAAGCCGATCCACAGGCTTCCTAACGTGTTGTTGCTGATGAAATTCGAGTCAGAACGGTCGAGATATACCGCTGAAAACGAGTTTCCGACAACAAGGTTGAAAAACCCCTGCAGATTGAAGGAGTCGATGACTGTGTTTTCAACGATCTTACTGCGTGTGCCCTGAGCAGTGAGCGCATGGATCAAGTTCTTTTCTATTTTCTGGTTAGATCCTTGCACTTTCAGATGGCTTGATATCGAATTCTCGGCAACACTTATCAGCGTGCCATTCAAATTTAGGTTGCAGCCTTTTCCGATTATGTTGCTGGCTATTTCAATTCGGTCGCCAGTCGCAAAAAGACCATCGACGGAGGCGCCGTTTCTGTCTGGGAGGTTAATTGAAAGTCCTGCGATCTTGACGTCGCTGGCAATTATCGATATGGCTGCAGAATAAACTTGAACAGAGCTTTCAGAAATGGGCGTTTCGATTAGAGGGGGACTGAGGTTGATTATGGTTTCAGCCGCATCTTCACCAACTAGGAAAAGCGGCTTGTCAATTTTAAGCGTCTGTTCTTGGTAGATTCCTTTCTTGACGAGAATCGTGTCTCCATCTCCGGCGACTGCTATTGCAGCGCTTATTGTATTGTATTCATCTGGAACTGCGAGTGTTCTTCGTTCCGCTTTGACGGGTACAAACATTGTGATGCACGATATGGTCAAGGCGAGAACAAGGAACAAAACAGCGCTCTTGCTCAAGCGTATTCCTATCAATAATCGGGTAGATTCGGTGATTAAAGGGTTCTTGTTCTTGTTTCTTGAGTGAGCCAGCATGGCGTTGTGTTCTTGTCTATTTCTTGTCGGGGGGTCCCTCTTGTCATGTGGTTGCAACCAGTCGTTGGTAATGCTGCTGTGTGACGCAGGCCGAAGTCACAAGTCAAACCGCGAGGTAGAGTGCAGATAGAGTCGTCTTTCCCTGTCACTTTTCCCAGAAGGCACGTTGTCTGTGATTCATAACATGCTCGTGCACTCTAGTCAAAGCGGTCGCGAGGACAGAATTTCAGTACTGTTCCATTTACTGGCTGGGTGTTAATGCCCAAAGCGTCATGGACTAGTAGCTTGTGCGTTTCGAGACTTATCCCTTTCTTTGATTACATCCCTGATGTCTTTCGACTGTTGCCACATGTAATCAAAAAAAGCAGAGAAGCCGTGGATCAGAGGATAGCTATTGGTCCAAAACCCCGTTTCTTTCAAATTTTCAATGGATTCATCCTTGTCCATTCTTAAAAAAAGGATTAATTCTTCATCGTCCTTTATTAGAAAGCGTGGAAAATATCCAACTGCATCATTTCCTATTCGTGATTCAAAGCGCAGAGCTGCTTTTTTCGCTTTTTGGAGCAACATCCTTACTGTCTCCAAATGGTTGGCGTCTGTTGGAAGACTCGCTATAAAACGGATGCACACATTTTCTTTATGGTCGAAACCATAATCCAACAATCCAAAGCGGTAGGCTTGAATGACGCCTTGTCCGGAAGTCACTACTGACAACTTCTTTTTCGTTTCTCGGACCATGCGTGCAATTTTTGAGTAAATCTGTGTTCTGCCTTCCAAAACAGTAAACTTGTCGAGGTCTGATTCACGGCGTCTGGCTTGATGCCAATCCACCATGGAGACCATGTCTGCCTTGCTATTCCTCAGATGGGCTGTTTCGTCCTCTCTCGCGCTAATCATTCGGTCCAAAATCTTCTCCAAAGGAACCGCAACAAAGGAGACTGGGTAACTCAAAGTGCTTTCAATCATGTCTTTATTCTGCAGGCTTTTCAGTGTTCGATAGACCTGGACGCGGTTCATTCTTAGCTTTCGAGAGATATCTCCTGCTTTCGCTGGACCCATCTTGGCTAGATGAAGATAGATTAATGCTTCCTTTTCCGAAACGCCGATGCTGCTGAGCATTCCCAAGAGTGTTTCTGTCTGGTTCCGTGTTTCTTGTACCTTGATTTCCTAACACGCCCTCAGGCACTTAAGACTTTTGTAACAGTTGTAACGAACACTTATTTATAAACTGTCGTTTCAGAAATATATTCCGAACCTCAAGGTTCAGGCACCGAGAATAATGTCTACAGAGTCAAGTGTTCTTGAAAAAGCTGCGCTGCTCTGTCTGAAAAACGCGAGACAATACATCAAAGACGCCGACCTACTGTATTCTTTCAAGAGTTACGGGCACGCTCTTGCACTAACGGTTCTGAGCGAGGTTGAGCTGGGAAAAGCCGTGATATATCATCTATGGTCTAAAGACCTGATTTCAGGCGAGACATTGCCTCCGCCTTTTCAAGATTTTTTTTGGGAGAAGAAATATGGGCTGTTTGCCTCAGAGACATGGTGGATCGGCACGGTGATCGCCTCTAACATTGAGGAGCTGGTTAGGAGCTTGATTGACGCAAGCGAAGAGGCAGGAGATGCAGCTTCTACAGGGGGTGAGCTGTCGTCTTCCGCTTTGCAACGGATTGCCGAAGTTACCGAGAGGATGCGGTTGGAAAACGACAAACTGGCAGAATTGGAGCTTCATAGGTCACTTAGTTTCTTTGTGGATTTCAGCGTGCACGATGCTAGCATTCTCACGCCAGACTTGGCTCAAAAATCGCTTGTGAGAGACCGTATCAGGGAAGCTAAGCAGCGCATAAGGGTTGGAACGCCTTTCCTTTCATTGTCTTTGAGCGATGTTCCAAAGCGCATTGCGAAAATACTGCTTGAGGAAGCGTTTCAAAGCATCTTGCCGATGAGGGGCAGAATCAGTCGTTTCGTCATGCCTGTGAAGGATCAAGTCATAGAAACAAAAACAGCCTTCGAATTTCAAGGAGGCGGAGCCGACTTTGAAGAGAACCTCGTTTGAGATAGTGGCGATGATTCTGAATTTCGCTCAGAAAGGGAAAAGAAAAACAAGTATCATGAATCACTGCAATTTGAGCTTCATCAGTGCCTCAAAAACGATTGACTTTCTGGTTCAAACTAACCTGCTCGAAAAGAGAGACGAGTTTTACTCCGCAACTGAAAAGGGCAAGGAGTTTGTTGAGAAGTTTCTGGAGCTGGAAAAACTTCTTGGAACTCCAGTTGTTAGAGAGGATGCGCTCGTGAAGAAATCGAGATGAGTTTTGATTGCCTGCAACTGGCGGCTCTTAGATCGATTCTCTTGTTTAGTTATCTGTGGGACAGACCTTGCCTGAAATGGTACAGTGAAGTGTTGTAGCCAAAAGGTTACTGGAGTTTTAAGTCAAGACATGAGGTGGTGTTGCAGTCATAGACTCAGCAATCTCCCTTTTCGGTGCTCTCTTCGCTTCGATCCAAGTGCTGATCGACCTGATGAAATTAACCGTGAAATGCCTACCTATCCACAGAATTCCAGACAACACAGCCATGACTCCGTGCAACTGAACGAGCGCGGCTGTAAGGTCGTTCTGACTAGTCGGCGAGAGAACGATGAAATTGTAGCCTATGTTCTGGTCCGGCTGCACTCTGAAAATCACATGCGGAACCGTTGTGAGTTGCCTTCCCGTGCTCACGTTGGCAATTATCGGCGTCACCAAAAGGAAAAGTCCGATTACGCTGACAGAAAGCAAGAGCACCTTTCTCAGTTTGTGCGAATTTCTCGAGGATTTGAACAGTGAGACGCTTTTGCTGGCTATCGCGCCTGCAGCCAAGCTGAAAAATGGCAACGACTGATAACTGTACTTGACAGCGCTCGTGTATGGTGCCTTCAAGTTCAGATTCACGCCCAAGTATACGTTCACACCCAAGATGAACACTATCGTTGAGAGGCAAACCAAGTCAAAGACAACCCACTTCCCTGGAAAGTACCTATGCAACAATGTTCCGATTACCAAGGAAAAGATGACTGAAGCCATGAAAAAGAGTCCCAGACCGTAGTCCACCAGAAAAGTCGTTATGAAAGAGTAGGAAGGAACAACTCCTGGGAAGTTCAAATACCCGAAATCGCTGTGTTGAACAAAATAGAGCAGCCACTTTCCCATGATGATCTGATACCAAATCAAAGTGCCATGCAATGCAGGCAGGATGAAAGCGGCTACCTGAAGGAGTATTTGCCTGGGGTTTCTGGGTCGATGGTAGATGTACAAGAGCGATAGTGGGAGAATCATGAAGACGGCATACTGTTTGGTTAGGAGGGCCGCTGCGAAGAAGAAACCTGAGACAAGGGCAACCTTAACCGAGTCTTTGCGTATCGCAAGGATTCCGAAGTACAGGTAGGCTAGGCTCAGGAACAAGCATTGGGCATCTACGAGGAAAGCCTTGGTGAGGATGAGCTGCCACGGAGCCAAAGCGAACAATGCTGCCGCAAACACCCCTGTCGATCTGCCATAAGCTTCTTTACCCAACTTGTACACCATTATGGTGCTGGCCAGCCCGAAAAGCGTAACCAAGCCAACACCATTGTCCATCGTCGAGCCGAAAACATGGAAGAATATCGTTGCGGTGTAAAAACCCAATGGAGGCAAGTCGAAAAGGTTACCCTTGACTTCGAGGTAGGGATAGCCCCATTTGAGGACTCCTTGGGCTGCGCTGAACTCCAATTGCGTATCGGGGTTTCTGTAAGGTCCCATTGGAATAGAGAAGAGTATGACCCCGACCAAGACTGCTAGGAGAGGGTAATTCTCACTCAGCAGTTTCCCGAAGTTATGCTTGTTCAACATGCGATCTCGATCAATCTTCCATTTGATTGATGTTTTTGATTTTCTCGAGCACAGATCACAAACTCAGCTCGCCATAGTGCAAAACCTATGGGGGTGCACCTACCCAGATTGTTTCGGACAGGTTCCTGAAGTGTTCATCTCCCGTGATTATCTTCGACCTCAACGCCCTTCCCGTTCCCAAAACTATTGCATCAAACAGGCTTGGAGCGATCAGCCTTGACTTCTTTGCGGTGCTTGTCAGCTCTGAATGGCATCTCCCAGCTTCCATGGCGATTCCAACGTCCAAGTGAGCAATGTCGGATGCTGACACAATGGACTGCAACCTTGCTTCAACAGTCTTTTCGTCAGCTCCCTCCAGACTATACTTGCGAGCAATCTCCGCCAGGACGATTCCAGGCGTGTAAATTTCGTCAGCGTTTTCTAAGAGCTCCTTCACCCTGCGTCCTTCTTCGCTGCCTATGAAGAACTCTATCCACGCATGGGCGTCAATCACGATCTTCGCCGCGATCTCCCTCCGTGAACGGTTTGATCCTACCATGGTCTAGGCTGAACGCCTTTTCTATGACTGACTTCCGCTGCGCCTTGACGAGAGACTGTATTGTTTCGTCCAAGCTTTCAGCGTTGAGCTTAGCTCGCAGGCTTTCAAGTGCCTCGGCGGTCTTCTTTGAGACCCTGATGGTTGTGGTTTCACTCAAGCCGATACACCAACAAAGTATACTCATATATAAGTTAATAAGCATACATTCATACAATAGAATTTTGGTGCTGGCGGCACAATCGCCTTGATGTGTTTGTGCAAAAAATCTGAGTATAGTTTGCATTTTTTCCCTGCTAATGCCTTTCGCTTCAAGTGGCATATAACGCCACTCATTAGCGCAAGAACAGCAGACCCGACAGAGCAAGACTGGAGTAACGCCATCAAAATGCTGCCACGCAAAGGCGTGCGTGGCCACAGGTCAAATCACAAAGCAGGCTTGCGTGTGTAGTTTTTCCATGTACCTGAAGCTTGCCAGTAGTCTCTCTTTGAGAAACTTTCCTTCATCAAGGAGAACCTTTTGATTTTTATTTAAGTAGAGAATTCAGCGACTCTTGAGACTGTAGCGTTTCTTCAAGTAAACCAGCAAACCCAAAACAGCAACAGCCCCTGCAACAACTGCGGAACCGATGATTAGTGTTGGTGAGACAGGCTTCGGAACAGCAACTGTGAAACTGATATTCTCTGTAACTCCCATGTTCCCGAACGTGTCATTGGCATAGACAGTTAAGCTGTGCGGGCCATTCGACAGTCCAGATAGAGTGACATTTCCATGGATTGTTACGTTTTCTTGTCCGTTGAGGCTGTATCCTGTCCAATCGGCTTGTTTATTGAGTGTGAAGACTAGGCGGATGCTTGATTCGTTGTAGGTTTGGCTTAACGGCGACAAAACGGTTACTCTTGGCGGTTCTGCAACGGGCAACTCGTAGCCGAGGTCAAGAGGTCTCATGAGTGGGTAATAATCAGTGTTTCTTTGGTATTGAGCATTTATTTCTGTCCAGTGGTCCTTTGCCTCTTTCCTCGTTAGGGTCGCAGGGTCGACGTAATTGTTCGGTTTGACAAAGTAAGGTGTATCACCCACTCCTGAAGTTTTAATCTCTTTTGCGTTAGGGTACCTTGTTTGATAATCGCTCCAGTAATTTCCAAATTGTTGGCCATCGTCCCAGACATTGAACGATGGCAAGGAGTGTCCGTAGTAGCCGGTGTCTTGTAGCAGGATTTTGTTGTTGAGAAAGTTGTTAAGGTAGAATCTGTTGTTTGAACTGTCGTATATGAGGATGGCAGTGGAGCAGTTTATGAAGTTGTTTGCAGTTATTCTGTTGTTGGAGCATTGCTTTGGGTTCCAGCTTACAAGGTTTATGCCGACTCTATTGTTCTCCAAGTTGTTCCCAGTTACAGTGTTTAGTTTTGCGTTGTTAAGCATAATTGCGGCAGTTGGAAGCGAAAGGGAATGAATCCAGTTGTCCGTGCCCTTTATGGTGTTGTTTGCGATCAGGTTTGATGTTCCTGTTATGTCTATGCCTTTGGCACCTCCAAGGATTATGAAGTCAGTGACGGCCACGTTTGTAACAGCGTTTAGTTTTATGCCATAAAAGAGTGAAGGTACATTCATATGATGTTTGTTTCCGTTGAGCACTATGTTGCTGGCGTTCACAGTTATGCTTCCAACAATGTCGCTTGTGAGCGAGTAAACGTTTCCCAGTCGTTTCAGGGGCGCATTTGGCGGATTTATGCTTCCGTCAGCCTCTATGGTTATTGCGGTTTGGGTTTGAACGGTAGTCGTTACTGTTAATTGGATTCCCGCCGCTGCTGAGAGCAAAAGGGTAAAAATAATTGTTAGCGCCAACACTGCTTTCTTCATTGGGTTTTACATCTTGCACGTTTCTTAAAGTGAATCAGCGAACCAACAGCAGCTAATGCGATTCCCACTGAAGCCATAAAAACTATTGCTGTCGGAATGACCTCCAGCTCAGGGTTCAACATGGCGGGAAGGGCTTGATCCTTGAGCGGGTCATATGCCTCGTTCTTGTTAGCCCAGACCAGGTTATACAAGAACCCGCTCAAGCCGCCGATAGCATAAATTTTGCCTTTCGCCACCGCAGCTGCAAATCCGTAACGGGCTGTGGGCAAGGGAACTCCTAGGCTCCAAGAATCATTTTTCGGATCGTAAGCTTGATTGTAGGCGACTTCGTGCCCTACCTGTCTTCCGCCGATCACATAGATTCTCTGGGGAGTAACTCCCTCAACCGTAGCTGCACCCGACATATCCACAGGGTAAGGAGAAGCAGCGCCGTAACTCCAAGTGTCAGTCTCAGTGTCGTATATCTGAGTGAGGGATTCGTAATAGTTGTGTTCTTGGCTGAATTTCGCCGAGACAATGTAGATTTTGTTTTTTACCGCGGCGGAAGCGTAGTAGGAAGCAGCATTGGGAATCGGAGATTCAGTAGTCCAAGTGTCGGTTGCAGGATCATAGACCTCATTCACGTTAGTGAGCTTGTAGGTGGTATAGCTTTCCACGTTGACGTTGGGGAAATCGCTCCAGGGAACTAGTCCACCTATGAGGTAGATTTTTCCGTTGACGACGTTTGCGTCTAAGCCGTGTCTCGGAGTCGGCATAGGCGCCCTACTTCGCCAAGAGTCCGAAGCCGGCTCATAAACCTCGTTGGTTCCCATCGGACCGGAGTTTGTTCTCCCGCCAACGCAGAAAATCCGGTTTTCAAAGGTTGCCAACGCGAAGTCGCCTCTGTAGGTAGGCATTGGTTTTCTGGTTGACCACGTTTGCAGGTCGTATTCGTAAGTGAAGTTTGAAGCGACAACGTAGATCTTGTCATCCACGACTCCAGCCTTGAAATAGGCGCCTGCAACGGGCATAGGTTCCTTGGTCGCCCAAGGGCTTCCTCTCGACTCCTCACTTTGGAGGTTAAAGGGAGAAATCAGTGGGTATTTGTCTGTGTTCTTTGCGTCGATGACATAGGGTGTATCTCCTATTCCGTCACTGTCAGCGTCTGTTCCCTTGTAATCATCCCAGTAGTTTCCTTCTTTGTTGTTATGCCAGATATTGCTGACGGAATAGTCGCCATCACCATAGCCGACTTGCTCAATGTAGGTTGAGTTAGATGCGAAGTTGTTGTGATAGAAAATGTTGTTATCTGATTGACGCGTCTGAAGCCCTGATGTGCCAATGTAGCAGTCAATTACTACGCAAGGTCCGCTGCTTACGACATTATTTGCGAAGATCTGGTTTCTTGTGGCAGACCTAAGCTGTATTCCCGCTCCGTCTATTGGGGCTCCTGGTCCATTTGTTGAATAAATATTGTTTCGAGCAATTATATCGTACGCTGAATTCTCTACCCAAATTCCGAAGACAGTGTTGTTTACGATGACTTGGTAATCTCCGTTGACTGTGAGCGATGCAAAGTTGGAGCGAGACTTGTCGTTGATGGTGTTGTTTGCTATGTACGCGTGGTTTCCGATTGCGGCGATGCCTGTTTCGAAGATGTTGTCGATTATTCTTGTTCCGCTTCCGGTCGCGATCAAGTCGCCGCCGATACCGAGAAGCACAGGTCTTTCCCCATTAGCAGTTATGGTGAAGCCTGATATGGTGACGTTGTTGGCTACGATCTTGATCGGATAGTCAATGCCGAAGGTGCTGAGCGGACCGCGCGGTCCAACTGGCGGGTCAAAAATCATCATCGTTGTTCTTGGATTCTCGCCCACCAAAGAAAGCGTTCGATTGATCACAAGCTGTTTTTCGAAGTAGGTTCCGCTCTTGACAAGTATTGTATCGCCATCTAATGCATGGCTCACTGCATCTGTTATATTTCGATAATTTTCTGGCACGATAATGGTTCTGGACGCTGCCCTCACAACAAATGGCAGGGCTGAACCTGATGATGTCAGAAACAAAAAGACAAGGGCTATCCCTGCTATTCTCGTCATGCTTGTTTCAACAAGTATTACCGAAAACTCATATTTAGCTCTCCTCAAAGAACACCCATTTTGGGGAAACTATCTGCTATTCTACCGTTTATCCAGCAGTCATGTTCGACGTTATTGCCCAGTCTGCAATCAGGCTTGAACCTGCAGGCTCACCCGAAGCTATTGAACATCAAATTGGAGGATAATGGGTGAGTTCACCAAAACTCGGAAGAAACACCCGCATATTCAAAGATGTGGTTGTCATTGGCCATGCGAAGGACATCAGCGTCAAAGCCATGATCACTCTATCAAAACCCTCGGGAAAGGTCTAAGTGAATTGTAAACACTGCTGTTTAATGTGGTTGTTTCCGGGTCAAGTGCAGCTGCATCTTCCCCGGAAAACAATCGAGGAAATAGACAAATGAGTTGCCGAGGGGCGTTTCAAATTTTGAAGCGACGCAATGAAGTCAATATTCTCCTACTACGAGGAACGCGCAAAAACCTGCACGTTCTTCAATATGCTTCTCAAAAGAAGCGGAGAGGCGAAACAACGCCCTGAATCGCTCGTGCCACTAGAGGAACTCGACGAGATACGTGGTTCTCCTGCGCCCGAAAACCGCAAAAGAACTCAACAAACTGGAACCAAGCATAAGGTCAGAATAGTTGAACGCGCAAAAGAACTGCGCCAAAATCCTGCCGAAATCGGGAAAAACCTCAGTCAGTCCAGTTTCTGGAGCATGAGCGTAGGCGACTACCGCGTCATCTAGCAGAGTAACAACACCGGCAAGCGGGTTGTAATTTTTTTTGGGCACCGGAGCGAAGTGCACGATGATTCTTCAAAGATGCTCTGACTACGCGGAACTCCACATCCATGCAGGACTAACCGGAAGATCTGCGAAGAATGTAGCTCATCCGCAAGCAGGAAATCGAACGCGCCAAGGTTGAAGACCGTGCTGCACCTGACCAAACCAATACGATCAAGGTGCTGTCGCGCGAGGACGAACGCCTTAGACCGGTCGAAAAACCAATCTTAACTGATATTCTGTTCTGTCGTCTGCTCAACTTTGACGGTGAAACGAGGTCCTTATGTTCCTGCCAGTATTGGCAAGATGTGAGAGAGCAGTTGTTCTGTAGTGCAATGCCGCACAGTCCCGTTTAGGCTGGTTTGAGCCCAACTTTCTTTATCTTTTCTGTATTTCTGCTGCCATCCATGTGGTGTCATGATGTAGATTGTGCATTCCGAGTTCTTCATGGCCATCTCTTCGAGAGGTCGAGATATTAAGGCTGGTGTTTCCTAAGAGACGTCGTTTGTGGAGTCATTCGTGCAATCTTTGTAACAAGCGTTTTTCTGCATTGGCTTCTCGATACTTGGAAACTGCGCATGAGCAGTGGGGCTGCAGAAATGGAGTCTTAAGGGCAATTGCCGTTTCCTTCCTTTCTGAGCGGCGCTGAAACAAGGCGCCAAGGGTATAGCTACGGCTTGTTTTGCTTCACGAAAAAGCCGGTTTCTACTTGTAGTCTGGCGTACTTTCTAAGGCATGCAGGTATCTCTCAATCTCTTTCTCCGCGTTGTCTGCTTTTATGAAAATTGGCACGTTCTCCATGCCTGTTGCAATGTAACTCGAAAGTAGCCATTCGCCAGGCGCAAACTCGAGCGTCTTCTCCAATATTCCTTTGTCAACCATGAAAGTCTCGCTGACCAACATGCGATCATATGGTCTAGGAAGTGTGCCGACAAAGTAGGTGTGCAACTGTTGAAGAGCGTTCGTGTTCAAGTATGCAATGCGCTGCGTGGCTATGCAAACGCCTAACCCATATTTCCTGCCCTGCCGCAGTAGCGTTTCAACGTGTGCCGAGCATTTACCGTCTAATCCGCCTTCTTTGCTTGGTATGAATTCCTGCGCCTCGTCGAACACTGCAAGAATGTAGGGTTTAACCGTGAACTTGCGCTTTCGCCTGATGAGTAAATCCTGTGTCAAGCTAATTGCCAACTCCTTGATGACGAAGGGGTCAGAAACCGAAATCACTACAAGGTTGGTGACCTTGTCTTCAAGCAAGTCTCTCATATTTTCAACAGTAAGTGCAGCATCGTCCTTTCCTTCTTTCAGTTTACGTTTCTTGAATAAATCTGCGATGGAGTTTCTTGTAGTAGCCCAAGCATAGAGCCCGCTTTTGTCATGGACCTTAAATCGCTCCACGGCTTCTGTCGCCACGCCATCTAAGTATGCGACGAACTCTTCGGAGACTTCTTGACTCTCGCTTAACCCGTGGTTTTCCACGAACTCACGCACAGCGTCGTGTATGGCATCAATCGCATTCTGGTAATGCGGCTTGCCCACCGAATCCTTCCTCTGATCATCCAATTCATCTAGGAGCGCCGCGTAAGTTGGGATCTTCTGTTTGGGTTTTATGTAGTAAGCCAGCTTGCCCTGACTCATCAAAGCTCTCAACCCGATTTTTGTGCGTTCATCTTCCTCGTACTCACGAGGCTTGACAACAGAATTGAAGAACTGGTCTAGCGAATCGATTCGATGCTCCAGAACCAACCTCGCATTAATGTTCTTGTCAGATAATACATCGAGCAAGAGAAAGGCGTACTCGCAACTAATGTCAAAAACCACGATCTTGATGTCAGCAGTGTGCAACAGAATTCTCCTGAGAACATTACTCATCAGATTAGACTTGCCTCCACCTGTAAAGGCGAAGACACCAAAATGGTGCCGAACCAACTTATCGAAATCCACATAGATCGGAATCAAAGTATCCTCGGTCTCAAACATCTTGATCAAACCCAGCCTTGGATCCAAACGCGCATCTTCAGATGTTTTGGCAACGTTAATTCCAAGACTGTCAGTGATTCTCTTGTTGTACATTCGATTAATCATTTCGCTGTTCAGCAAGTAAACTGGACTGCCCACCACCGGGTAGCTGAAGCCTTTGAAAAACTGAAACTCACCGTTTCTGAGAATCAGATCGTAGTTAACAGGTATCGCATCGATCTGGATCATCATCGTTGACCTGTCATCGGTTTTCCAGTCCTCCTCTGATTGCTCGATTATCTCGAACTGCATGGGATAGTACCCGTGATCACTCAATCCCCGCAAACCAAAATGTTCAGGCCACACGCGGCTAATCTCCATCAGAGTGAAGCGTTCAGCGCCACAGATGGACTGCTTAAAATTTTTCACACCCAGCAACATACCCTCTTCCAACAGTCCCATCAAGTCTTTTTGGTATTCGATCTTCACGCGACACGCATAGCGGGCGCTCGTGCCTGACACTTTGGTTTCTTCGCCTCCGCCAAACAGTCGCGGGATCACCGCTGCCAATCGGGCGTTGAATCTGCCCTCAAAATCTGTGAAACATTTCTTGTTAAACCCTATCTCTTCTGAATTGCTCAATTTGGCTTCGCCTCTCTCTGAAAGTGCTCATGTAGAATATGAACTTCCGTAATTTATGACTATTCAAGATCCATTCAGCAGTTGAATCAACTAGTTTCCTGAACTGCGTGTAGTTCCACTTGGCGATTTTGTCTGCTATGAACAATGGTTTGTTATGTCCGAATGCCTCAGGAATACTGGAAGGCGCCATTTCTACAAGTATCGTCATGACAAGGTTCTGCAGCCTATTCGGTATCTTGCCGTTTCCAAAAAGCAGTGCCTCCACTGGTTCCTGAGTACCATCGCTCAACACATTCCAGAAACGGATCGCACTTTCAGGCTTCCAATCAAATTCAGGATAGACCAAACGGTCGATCAGCAAAACGTTGCTTCTGAGAATCGGATCAGACTTCGCCTGACTGAGCTGCACGTAAGTTTTCAAGAAAGTCTTCTCCAAGCTTATCTTGTTTCTAATGGCACCTCTAACGTAGCCTTTGCCGCGTTCGCTGTCAGGGTGAATGGTCCTGAAAGCGCTGTCATACTCAATCAGGCTCCATGGTGGCACGATACGGTCAGCGTTAATCATGCTTGCAGATTGAAGAATCATGCGATCAGTGTTTGGCAATCTCTGAAGCAAATCAAAACGCGTTCCAGACTTCAGCATACCCTCGTTTTGCATCAGAGGAACCAATTGTCCCTTGAAGTCCCTAGCAGACGTGTCCTTAGTGATTCCAACAAGCAAAATAGCTCTTCGCCAACTCTCCTCTATCAACATGTTCAGAGCAAACAGTGTTAGAAAATTGATGTCTAACGTAGTTAGCCATTGCTCTTCACCATCCTTGACGATCTTCATCGAGCCTCCGCCAGGCGTAACCCCAGTTTTGCTGGAAAAGAGTTTTTCACCAATCTCAACCGTAAGCTTTTTCACACGCTCCCAGGTCTGGGCATAATGTTGATCGATGCTGTATGAACCTTCTTTCTCTGTGACGATCTGCTTCGAAATCAGGCTCGTCAGCGCTTGTTCCACTCTTCGTTTTCTCCTCTCTTCGTCAATTTGGAGCGAAGACTGGATTTCTCCAACGGTCAATCGCCCTTTTGTTTCAAGAAGCGCAAGTATGGCAGTCCGCAGGTAATCTGCCCGCGGCGGAGGCAGACCCAAGCTCGCGCAGCGAACACGCTGTCTAGCCATGCTGAGATCATTTCTATCCAGTCTTGCGCCATCAACTTCATAGCCTACGATTGCGCATTTTACGTGCCAGAAGTCGGTCTTTCTCGTTTCGTAGAGTAGGCTTGCGCGTTCGGTGCTGAGGCTCCGATCCATGAGTAGGAAACGGAACTGTTGTTTCGGATCTGTGGCGAGCCTGTATGCTAGATAGTATTCCCCGAAAGTCATGATCGCGTTGGCAATGAGGCTGTTGTTGGCTATTTCTTCATCAGTAAGCGATTTTGAGGGATTGATTTCACGTGGCTGCTCTTGGGCTGCAAAACTGTGGTCAATGTCCGGTATCTCGCTGACGTAGATCGGAACGACACTGCTTAATCCCACATTGTGTTTCAGGGTTTTAGCGTCATACCGTATCTGTGGCGTCAGACCTTCGATGAAGGTAACGGTGCCTGTTGCTGCATAGGCGCCTCCAAAAAAGATGACGATGTCAAAGAGTGGACGGGAATACATTGTGCCATCAATCGCTGCGAAACGGATACTGCTAGACCCAAAGAATTCCCTCGCAGTCTTCATTGCTTCTTTTCTGTCAAAATTGGCTACAATTAGGTCAGCCAGAAAGTGGTCGTAGAGCTCTGCAAGGGCAGAGAAACGTCTTTCATAGTCTGTTATCTGTTTTATCGCGCCCTGCCTCAGGTTGTCACAGGTTCGTTTCAGGGCTTTGCCCAAACAAGGATCTGCTGTCAACAGATTTTGCCCTATGCTCCTTCACTCTCTCAGCATAAAAAGGATTGTTAACACTTAGACGCTTATGTTGCCCCATCTGAGGACATGCGGGATGGTCTGTTTCCTATTTTCAGTATCAATGGGATGCTGACCAGCATCAGCGCGCTCAAGATGCCAAACCCCAAATTGAAACCGTGCAAGCTGGAAATTGCAAAAAGGACAGGCGTTAGGAAAATGTATGGAGAGAAGTTAATCGTGAGGTTCAACCCGAAGATCGTAGCCCTATGTTTGTCTGGCGTGATATCAGCCAGAAGAGCCTCACCTACAGTCAGAAGACCGAAAGCGGCAAAACCGAAGGTGATGCATGGAAGTATGAGTAGCATAGTCGGCACTGCGGTTATTGCGAAAAGCGAAGCAGACTCCACCAGTACAAGAGCAACTAAGACTTTCTTTCTTCCATAGCTGTCTGAGAGTTTTCCGCATACTGGAGCGCTGAAGAGACCGGCAACCTTGAGGGTTGAAAACAGGAATGAAGCTTCCACTATGCCTAGTTCTCGGCCATAAGTGAAGTAGACGTTTGCAAAAGCGTCTGTTCCTCTTTGACCAAGCACGTAGAAGAATGCGGCCGCAATAAATATAGCCACAGGGCTGAAGGCTCTCAAATACTTTAGGTTTATTCTGTCTTTTTGTTTGGAAACAGCCTCATTTGGAGTCTGATCATCGTTGATTGAAAACCAAATTACCCCGCACAAAATCAAACCAGGTATCGCCATAAGGATCATGGTTAGCCTCCACATGAAACTCATAACCATCAACCCAGTCACAAACGGACCAACTATCGAGCCGACAGCACCGCCAGCTTGATGCAAGCCCATAGCGCGACCCCGACTGCCTGGGTAAGTTTCTGCAAGTATCGGAAAACCGCTTGGATGATATGTACTTCCTGCGGCGCCAGCTGTGAAGAAGAGCAATGCAAGAAGGATATGGTTGTTTGTAACGCCGATTGCGACAAAACATAGTGAACTTGCCATGAAACCTGATGCCAGAATTTTTTTCTGGCCAAAGCGTCGCGCCAGAAAGCCAGACACCGCTGGCAGAAGTGAGTACGATAACAAGAAGCACCAGACAAACAAGCCAGCATTGCTTTCACCAAATTCTCTAATCAACTCTGGTGCGACAACCGGCGTCAGCAGTTGATAGACATGGTTTAAAGCATGGCTTGTCGCCAGCAATGGAAGTCGCCTTCTGTTTTCCTGCACCACTCTGACTCCGTTGTTAAGAGTGGTTTTTGCACCTCTCTTCCATTTAAGCTATTCCGCTTGCGACTGCCAATGGGTTTACGCGTGGCCACAAACGCCTTTCAGCGTTCTCTTAGAACCCGAACACTAAATCTCGTGAATACTCTGAGCGAGTAAATGTGGTTGCCAGATTGAAATTGAATTCACAATTTTCAGAAAAAAACTAAAAGATTAAATCTGAATTTGCCCTAGATTATTGTTGGAGAGATGTATATGTGCTTGGGAAAGGTTTTCGTTCGCTGTCCCAAATGCAATAGGACGCTCCAAGTCACCAGACCCGACAGTAACCACCCTTTCTGTTCACTGGAGAAACCAAGAGAAGATGAAGACATAGCGAACTTTTTGGAGCAAAACCTCGAATGTAAAAACGAAGCTTGTGCTTCAAAATTCGTCGTCTATTGGTATGACAAGGGAAAAGCAAGCAACAGCAGTTATCTAGGACCAATCTAGTTAAGACTATTTTTCTGCCTGCGAAATGTCCAACTCCTCAAGCACTAGGCACGGAAGACTCATAAGCCCAGCAACACACTATAGTATTGGGTGACTTCATGCCCAAGTATATTCTATTGTCAACTCTAACATCAGAAGGCAGAAAGACCATCATGCAGAAACCCGAAAGAATCAAGGAAGTGAACAAGGAAATCGAAGCCTTCGGAGCTAAGGTTCTGGATCAGTATGCTGTTCTGGGTCGCTACGATTTTGTGAATGTGGTCGAAGCGCCCAACAACGACGCAATAACTCGAGTGTCAATAGAGCTCGGCTCAAGAGGCACTGTTCACATAATGAGCTTGCCAGCCACGCCGATTGATGATTTCATAGCAATGATCAAGAAATAGCGAACTACATGCCTTCCCCTTTTTTCCTTTGTGGCTTGTCAGCGTGTGCTATTTTTCGCATGTGCTGCCTGTCTGGCACTTATGACGCTAGAAAGGTCTTCTTCCTGATGCTAATCCCAGGCGTATTCTTTCTAGTCTTGGCGAGTTGCAATTCTTGTTCTGGCAAATCAGAGTGAGGGCACACTGTTGTTCTTGGTTGCATTTTGAGGGACAGCTTTGATTTCGGTCCACTGGTAAGCTGCAAATCCGACGCCGAATCTCAGCCAGAGTGTTATGAGTCTGCTCAGTATTGTGGAAGTCGCTGCAATTCCAGCTGGCACTCCTACAGATGCATACACAGTCGTCATAGCTATTTCCGGAAGCCCAACTTCAAATGGGATCCCAACAGGTATGGACTTTATGGCCACGACGATCGATGTGGTGACAAGGACAACACCCCATGAGACATCGTAGCCCAATGAGAGGAAGACCAAATAAGGTATGAACATGCTCGATGTCCAGTTGAGGGTGAGGTAGATTGTTGGAACCACCAGTTTCTTCGGGTTCTTCATGATATCATCCATCGAGCTGTGAAATGCCTTTGCGGAATTGCATGCGTCTTCTCGAACTTTCTGTAGTTTCCATTTTCCCCGACTCACGAATTCGCCAACTCGGACCAAGCCGTTTATGATTCTAATACTCCAAGTTTCTTTCCGACTCACAACTATGAATGCAACCATCATGACCCCTGTTCCGGCGACTAGAAGCTGGATTATGTTGAAAACCAGCGGGTGAATCTGCGTCACACTGAACAGCAGTGCTGCGCCCAGTAGCAGAAAGGCTGTGTTCATGACCATGCTCAGGAGACGGAAGGTAACGAGGCTAGCGACTGCTTTTCCGCTTGTGCCACATTGTTCTCTGTTCACAAGGTAAACGCGGCAAATTTCTCCGCTTACAGATTCTGCAGGAACCAATATGTCCAAGAACATTGCGTATGATACGAACATGTAGGATTTAATGAGCGATAGCTTGACTTTCAGGCTCGCCAGAATGTCTTTCCATGAGAGGGCATAGAAGAGAATCTCTATGAAGCTAACCAGTATGGCCGCGACATACGGTAGTGGGTGAGCCTGCTGAACAATTTTGACTATGCTGAGCAGGTCAACATTGAAGATGTAAATGTACAAGAAAAATGCAAGTATGCCCACTAATGGCAGAAGAAATGTTTTTTTCGTGATCTTTGGCTTCGACTGCTCCATATACTCTAGACGCCCACTGATCGACCGCTCAGAGAATGCCTTTTAGGAATTAAAAGCTTCGCCATTTCCCACGCTGTTTAAAACTGCATCGAAAGGGCTCCACAACGTGACTCCGGAGGGATGTTGATGCTGAAACAGGACAGAGTCTATTCTACCGCGAGAACGTCAACTGGTTAAGCCGGCTATGCTAAATGGAGATTCTTGAAAAGCTTT
>CAZQCX010000026.1:0-21321 GCA_964591705.1 uncultured Candidatus Bathyarchaeia archaeon
CAACACAGCACTTAATCAGAGAAGCCCTGGGGCTGAGAATGACTCATTCCTGAAGCAACAAGATGAGCAACTCTCAAGGCTTCAGGAATTTTGCTTCGAGTTGAAGATAGCCTAACGATTTTCTCAGCTTCATTAATCGTGAGCCCGGCTAAATGAAGAAAAATGCTTTCATGACGATTCCGAGTGGTAGTTTCAAAACCTTCTCCAGCTTCAAGGATCGCCTTCCATCGGTCTTCTGTTCTGGGCAGGTTTTCTATTGCTTTGCGAATATTGGTCAAATCGGGTTTCTTGTTGGCGACAGCAATGACTGGGAGGCCGGTTTTCAAGTTAAGTTCATTGATGTTTACAACGTTGAACCCAGCAAATGTTATGCCATTGAGCATGATTATTCTCAGTTGTTTGAAGTGAGGTGAACTTGTTACCATAGTCGAGATTTTTTCTGTGGCGTCAAAGCCATCAACATTCACATATGTATGCGTGGCGCCGTCAAGCCAGAATCCACCTCTGAAAACTATGCCGACAACTAGGGCTTTGTTTCTGCTGTGAGGGACAAAAATCCCGTCGTCGATTCCGATGATCCGGATTTCTGGTTTAATCGGATTAATTTGCTTTTGGCTCAAAGCGAACCCTCAGCAGGCGAGCGAGAATAGAGTATTGGTTGAAGTGTTATAAGAGTAGCGAGAAAGACGGAGGAGTGACGCCCAGAAGATGCAAATGGATTCACGTTTCCTACCTTTCTTGACAGCTTGCCTTTTTGGGTCATATAATCTTGATAGATCGGCAGCTTGTGCGCTTCCTTTCAAGGTTGATAACCATGCGCTTTCGATGAAGCGGAAGCATTGATTGTTTGCGGCTGGTTAGATACATTCTTGGCATTGGAAGAAAGTGTTGGAATTCTGAGAGGTACGGTAGATCTGAGAGAAGGATTTACAGCCGGCGTATTAGGGCGAAAGGAGTTTACTGGGATTTCAATGCTTTTTGGAGTTCCTCACTCAAAGTTTGGTTTGCTTCCTGCGCTTTCTCGGCTGCTCTCTTGAGAGCAACCTCGGGTTCGGCAGCACCTTTCATGCGGATGTAGATGACTGGGTTTGAAGCTAATGGGTGGGGGATATCGTAGCCGGCCATATCAACGCTGTTGTCTTCCAACAGGTTTTTTTGAAGAAGGTTGCAAAGCCCATGCCCTGCGCCTTCTATTTCAATCTTGAGTTCGTTGCCAGATTTCTTGACCACATTTATCTTCATTTCACCACGTCCTTTTCTAAATCGGTTCCTGGCCGTAGTCTTTTGCAATTTTGCGGCGATCCATGTTGCCGCATTTTACGCAACGCATTTCATGTCCTTTTGGTTCCAGCAAACCGCCACAAATTGAACAGAAGCCATATAGCACGCCTAAATCGCTTCCGACAGTTGATAAATGAAATATCTGGTTTTTTTCGCTGATGACTTTGGCGCGAACTATGTCTCCAGACCTGCAAGCATCATTCATTGAGTCTACGTACCGGTCTTGGACATCGGAAATGTGAAGGATTCCTGTGAAAACGCCCGAGAGTCTCTTGTGACCGATCTTGAAAATTCTTACGAGAACATTGTCGGACTGAGCGCTGCCAATTTGACCGATTAGGGTTGTACCAACTTTCGGAAAACATGCTTCGTTGACGAGCGGGTATACTGAAACACGTCTGCTTAGCATGTCCATCAACGCACGACCAATTGTCTTTGAGTAGATAACGCCATCTTTTGAGTAAGTGCCCGCATCTGGGGTGAACTCTTCAATTACACCTAGACGTTCTCCAGGCAATACTAGGTAACCGCTACGCTGTTCGGATGATTTAGCGTTCATGATGATTTCCTTACCATTAAACATGTGAATGTACAGGGTTTTGCTGATGGCACCACTTTAGTTTATCAGCTGCTCAATAAACCTTTTGATTCAGCCAGCAGCCTGTCGGAGACTAAACTTTCTCTATGATGTAGAGATCCACAATTATTTCGTGTTTAGATTTAGTGTGAAAATCAAACATTCTAGGAATAACCATGATAAGCGAGAACACTGATTTTATTTTCCCACCCTGTTCCTCAACAAAACGTTTCATGAAAGGAGAAGCCTGAGTCTGTAACAGATTCTCTCCACTTTCCTTCAGCAGTCTCAGCAACTGCTTGTCGACTGTTGGGTGATTGTGAAGAGAATATACCGTGGAAGCAACTTCGAGGGCTTTTTCCAAGAATTTGCGATCAGCTGATCGCTCTTGGACCCCGAACGGCGGATTCTGCAAGACGGTATCGAAATTACCGGTGATGGCGTCGAGGTCGCCGGCAATCCATTGAGTTATTCCGCGGTAACCCGTTTTCTGGGAGCATTCACGGGCTATTTTGATTGCAGTTCTGTCAATGTCGATTCCGACGACTTGCTTGGCGCCCAAGAATGCTGCGCCCAATGCAAGTCGTCCTGTGCCGCAGGCCAAATCTAGTACTTTTTTTCCGATGAGGGCATCATTCGAGTAAGCTGATATGTAGAGCATTGTTGCTGCGACACTTTCAGAAATCGTATACTGTTCAAGGCTTGTTCTGGGAAGAGGATTGGGCTCAACTCGTGACAGAAATATTTCTAAATCTAGTTTTCTAACAAGCCTCTTCTGAGCAAATTTTCCCACGACTCTTCGCCAAAAACAACTCTAAGCTCACTCTTGGTTAAAACAGGTTTCGAAAACTTTGCAGGAGCCTCAAGAGAAATCCTTGGACAGGCAGTATTAACATATGCGTCGACTGTGGGGAACTCTAGCAAAACATCTGGAGAGAGTTCCCTAACTGCAATTATGTAACCTGCCTTCTTGTTCTTTTTGATCAGCTCTTTGATTTTTAGTGCTTCGCCGAGACGGTTCTGCCCTGGTTTTAGACCGACAATAATTCCGAAACTCTTGGCTTTGAGAGCAGCTGCTATGCATGCCCATCGCTGCTTTATGGTTTTTTGGGCAACGGTGTCGACAGAGAAGGCGCTTTTGCTGTAGGGGTCAGCGACTATTGTTGGTTTAGAGGTTGCAAGATGAATGCCCAACGCGTGAAATTGCCCGCCTCCGATGAATAGGAAAGCGTCAACGTCATTGGCAATGGATTTGGCGTTACCATATTCACAGCCAGTGACCTGCCCAGAGTACGCGGTGTGACCCACATCGCCGATGATAACTGTTTTTCCTGCTCTTGTAAGGATCTCTCTTGCTTGATCAAGTGTTTGTATATGTTGAACGGTAGTTGCCAAGCCTATGGTTTTGAATTCTGTTAGGAGGTGGAGAGCTTCTTGCACCGATTCATCTATTGTCAAGGTTGCTCTGGCTTCAAGATAAAGCGTAGGCACTTTTTCGTGTTTCATCATTCGTGAGTGACCGAAATGCAGGATGAGGTCTACAGCTAAGTTTTCGGCTTCTGCAGTCGCCAAGTCGCAGGCGCCATAACACGGATCTCCTGAGATTATCGGAAGCGCATCATTCTTCTCGATGAAAGCTGCCAAACGGGGACCTTCGGGTTTCAGCCCTTCAGGCAGCTGAAGTAAAACGCGTTTCGCTTTAAGCTTGCTGATTTCTTGCCTTATTCGTTCTTCCTCAAAATCGAATCTTCTCACAGTGATACTCCTCGAGATGCGTTTCGATGTAAAAGAGAAATGTTAGGGCGGTTGGGTTCTCTGTCTAAAGCGACCAGTCCCAATCTTGCTTTGGCTTTTTTAGAGGTTGCCCACGAGCAAGGGCAGCTTGCTCAGCGAGGCGTTCAAGAATTATTTTCTGTTCAATACTTGCAACCAAGTTTTTCGTCGCAATCAAGGCATCGTTGTTCACTGATATGCTGTCTATTCCTACTCGGACAAGGAACTCGGCAAAGTCCGGCAGGTTTGAGGGGCCCTCACCGCATATGGAAACTGTACAGCCATTTTCATGCGCCACTCTTATCAAATGGGCTATTATTCTTTTCACTGCGGGGTCGCGTTCGTCGAAGTAGCCCATCTGCCCCAACCGTTCTGAATCTCTGTCAATCATTAGAATGCCCTGCGTCATGTCATTCGAGCCTATTGAGAACCCATCGACAAGTTTAGAGAACTCGTCGGCCATTATGGCAATTGAGGGTGTTTCGGCCATGAACCAGACTTTGAAATCGCGAGATCGTTCCAAACCTTCTTCTTTCATTATTTCTAAGCATTTGTTCGCTTCCCATAGCGTGCGAACCATGGGCAGCATGACATAAACGTTTTTCAGACCGAAATCTGCGCGGCATTTCTTTATTGCTTGGCACTCAAGTCTGAATGCTGCCTGGTACCATTTGCTAATGTACCGGCTACATCCTCTCCAGCCAAGCATCGGGTTCTCTTCGACAATTTCGTATTTGTCGCCCCCCTTAAGACCTCGATATTCGTTGGTCTTGAAGTCGCTGAGACGGACAATTACTGGCCGAGGTTGAATTGCCCTGGCTACTGTTGCAACACCTTCTGCAAGCTTATCAATGAATTTCTGGTTTTCGCCTGCATCAACGAATTTTAGTGGATGTTCGCCGATGTAGTCCGTAAAGATGAACTCTATACGCATGAGACCGATGCCTTCGAAAGGTAGGTGTAAGTAGTCATTTATTTTGTCTGGCACGCCCAAATTCATGTAAATCTTTGTGGCTGTGACCGGTACGGACTCGACCACGCGCACCTCACCGGCGGCAACAGTACCCTTTGAAGCTGTGGGCACGACGGCTTCAGCCAAGATGCCTTCGTATACTAAGCCATTTCTTGAGTCTACTGTGTATTGTTTTCCTGTCTCCAGTACTTTGGTGGCTATCTCTGTTCCAACTATGCAAGGAATGCCAAGCTCGCGACTGACGATTGCCGCGTGCGATGTGACACCGCCTTTGTCTGTGACTATGGCATTTGCAATTTTCATATATGGAACGAAATCAGGGTTTGTCATGTCTGTGACGAGGACGTCTCCTTTGTTCATCAGTTTTGAAGCTTCTTCTGGGGAAAACGCGACTCTGGCCACCCCTAAGCCATAGCCTCTCTTTCCTGCTGCTATACCTTTTACGACTACTTTGCGGTCTGTTGTGGGTTTTCCTTCTTCGATTCCAGTTGTCGACTCTAGTGGTTTTGCACTCCACACTGTTTCTGGTCGAGCTTGAACTAGGAACATGTTCTGCGGAAAAGGCAGGTCTCTGTCTATTGCCCACTCGATATCCATGGCTTTGCCGTAATGACGCTCGATTAGTATTGCCAACTCGGCAAGCTTGATAACCTCTTCGTCACTGAGACACGAAACTTGCTGTTTGTCTTCAGGCACATCCAAATGGATCGTTTTGCCCGTGCTTGGATCACGAACATACTGAATTGTTTTTTTGGCTATTCGCCGCGAAACAATTTTCATTGTCTTCTTGTCAACCACGAAGTCGTCTGGGTTAACGGCGCCTGAAACCACTGACTCTCCCAAACCATAGTTGCCTTCGATGACAATTTCATCTGTATCACCTGTCACAGGATTAATTGTGAATATGACTCCGGCGGCTCTGGAATTGACCATTTTCTGAACGCCGACGCTTATGAAGACTTTCTCGTGAGCGAACCCCTTTTCGTTGCGATAGAAGATTGCCCTTGGAGTGAAGAGGCTCGACCAACACTTTACAACTTTGCTTGCAAGATCTTCTGTGCCTTTGACATTCAGGTATGTTTCTTGTTGCCCAGCGAAAGAAGCGTCTGGAAGGTCCTCTGCTGTGGCGCTTGATCTTACAGCAACTAGGACATCCTTGAGTTCGAGTCTTTTGCAGAGTTCTTTGTACGCAGCTTTGACTGCAGCTTCAATTTCTTTGGGCATTGCCGTCTTTTCAATTAGTTCGCGGATTCTCTTTGAGGCAGCGTCATATTGTTTTGGATCATTCGGATCGACAACAGTCTCTTTGATTATCTTGTAGATTTTATCAGCGATTCGGGTTTCTTGGATGAACTTTTCATAAGAAAAAGCTGTGACAGCAAATCCTGGAGGCACTGGAAGCCCGGCGTTGATCATTTCGCCTAGGCTAGCGTTTTTTCCTCCAACAATTGGGACATCTGTGTTTCTCAGCGTCTCAAACCATAGAACTAAATCTTTCTTAGAGCTCAATCCGTTTCCATCTCCGCTTCGCTGGTAACGTCTGAAGATTGTATCTTTTCGACAACCACTCTGCAGGGGATGGGTAGTTTGGCGCTTCCACGCTTGAGGGACTCTTTTGCGGTCTCAACAGCGCTCGTCTTGACTCTCACAGTCATGATTGGTTGGTCTGGCTCAATTCGAGCTGCGGTACCGATTGCTTTTCCAAAAGATCTTCGCATTCCTTGCTGAAGGCGGTCAGCGTGAGCCCCAAAAATCATTTTGTTTTCTCGAAGGATAACATGAGGGTAAGGATGAACCAGCATGAGATAGTCGTTCACAAGTTTGTCCATAAGAACCCGGTTTGTGGCCACACGTGCTGCTTCCAGAGCGCAGTGGCGGACCTGAGCTCTTTTCAATGCGATGAGTCTGGCTTCATAATCGAAGGATGCTTTGGTATCTCCCATTGTGAACTTCACTATTTTGGGAGGTGGAAAGCCCCTTGTATACTGTTTTCGCGTGTAAGCTTGCCCTCTTACGGGTCTATAATTGCTTGCATGCATTTAATGTCCCTTTTTTAGGTTACCTCCTGAGCGCTATTTAAATGATTTGTAACTCTCTCATGAGGTTATGCTTTCAGGCGTTTCAATTGGAGAAAATGATTCGCCAGGGGCAAAATAGTTATGCTCTTGCACAAATTGCTCTTTGTGCCAAAGGATCACAGGAGGTCTTCAAGTGAACAATATACTGATTCCCGGTAAGAATTGGAAACTATCCCTAGCAGAACTAGTCTTGTTCCTAGAAGCTAACGGAGTGGCATTTAGGGTTCGGGAGTTTTCAAGAGAGTTTTTTGCTATTCAGCTGTACGAAAAAGCAGCTTCTCTTGATGTGGCAGACCTTGGCGGCACCATAAAAGTTGGTGCGTTGAGCAAGACCATTCCAACAGCGCTTTTTCTGAAAGCTTTTGTTGACAAAGACTCAGATTCTAGAAGTCTAGTAAGAGAGGAAGTCGCTTCGACTATTTTGCCACCTGAGATTCCTCAGAAGACCTCAAAATATCTCTTCGGAGTCAGTGTTTATTGTTCAGCTGAGTCTTTAAGATCGGTGGCGAGCAGAATCCAACGTTTCATTGGGAGTTCGATAAAAGACGCTTTGGCCGATCACAGCATCAGATCAGAATTCATGGGGCTTCCTCGGTCAAGAGAGCGCCCGCAGCTCACTCATGTCGAGGTTATAAAGAGAAAATTGGTTGAGAACAAAGCCGAGGTTTTGTTATGTATTGGAAAAACCTTGTCCTGGCTGGGAAGCACTTCCGGGGTTCATAACCCATTTGAATTCCAGAAGAGAGATGTGGGAAAACCGAGGCAGCGAAGGATTTTCGCTATCCCGCCGCGTCTAGCTAGGATAATGGTGAATCTTTCGGGATGCACCGAGGGCAAAGTCTTTGTAGATCCGTTTTGCGGGGTCGGCACCATCCTTCAAGAGGCATTATTGTTAGAAGGCCAGGTTATCGGGGTTGATGCTAGCGGCTGGTGTGTTGAGGCTGCCACTGAAAACCTTGAATGGCTTAGGAGAGAGTATGTACTTGAACACGCGAAGTTTAGGGTTTTGAAGGGAGACGCCCTCAGACTGAGGAGTATTGTGGGATCGAGCATTGACTGCATAGCCACAGAACCAGACTTGGGTCCTGCCCTGAAGGATACTCCAACCCCGTCTTATGCGCAGAAGATCATCGACAAACTGACCCCACTGTACTTTGGGTTTCTCAAAGAAGCATATGACACGCTCAGGAGAGATGGTCGGCTTGTTCTGGTAACACCCTATCTGAGAACGCGGTCAGGGAAGCCGATAACAATGCATGTTGAAGGGAGGGCAGAAGAGGTTGGATTCAAGATGGTTTCCCCTTTTGGCAATGAAGCGATTTTTGAGACCTATGACAGAGTCAAGGATGACATGAGAATTACGAGACGCTTTGTAGATGCGACTGAACGGCATAAGACAGGCAGGGAAATCCATGTGTTCCAAAAATAGGTTGACTATTGCAGCCTTTTGTTCTTGAACCAAGTCTTTGCCAGTTCTTCGTAGTTAGGGAAGACGCGTCTGAGTATGGGTACGTACATTTGCATCTCTTCGTCGGAGAGGAATTGGAATTGGAACTCACCCAGGTAGGGCGAGGGTTCGCCGTCTCTGGAAATGAACTCCATGTGCATGAATGGGTCGCCTCTTTTGATTGTTATGGGTTTTCGGTCGTTGCTCAGGTTAACGAGTTCAAGCACGATGCGTCCAATGAAACCGCTGTGTATCTTGGCAGCATTAAGGAATGAAAGTCCCATGCGCCCATACTTGCTCTTTGCAGTGAGGTGGGCTACATAGTTTGGGGGAGTGAATACGACTTCGTGGGAGACTATGTTCTTGTGCTCTAGGTAGTGAACGGTTGTTTCTTCTTTGACAGTTAAAATGTAGCCATCCCCGTCTAGAAGAGTGTAATCATAGGGGTAGACGCATTTGAAATTGTCAATTAGTTCTTTGAATCTATCTCTTCCCAAGATTCCCATTGGGTGGTTCTCCAAGCTTTCAACCAATAGTCAAAGAGCGCATTATATATTTTTTGTAGAGATGTCGGAAAAGCTCTTTTCGTGGCTTGTTTGGATTAGGAGAATCATGAGCCTGAACGAGAAACCGATCATTGCGCTTAGCAACGAGAACGCGGAGGGCTATTAGAATTGGCCATATTGATGTGCTCTTTGATGTGGTGCATACAGCTGTCTCATTGATTTTTTTCTTGAGTATCCTTCCTCGACAGAATCTTGTTGAATGTATCAAGGGTAGTGTATGTGCTTAAGCTGCTGTTTCAAGCTGGATATTTTGAAGAGCAATTGATCCTTGATTAAGGAACAAGATTGTTGAGAGCTAAGTTCCTGAACGGACTGAAATGGGAAATGTATCGTTCCGTCAACAGGCTTTCAATCAAGATAGCTCTATATTGCTCAATACGTCTACTTGGAACAAATGTTGTCTTTAGAAAGAGGAAGATGACTCGTTGCTTGGTCAAAAGCGGATAGTTGAAGCCTTGCTCAATCCTGAAGCCTACGAGGAGGATCCGCAAGGAATAGAACTCGTTCAAACCCACATATCTTTTGTGTTCCTCACCAGAAAATATGTTTACAAAGTCAAGAAGGCTGTGAACCTTGGATTTTTGGATTTCACTTCGCTAGAGAAGAGGAAGCATTTTTGCGAAAGGGAGTTGGAATTTAACAGGCGGCTTTGTGGGGACATGTATTTGGAAGTTGTCTCGATAAACAAGTCGGACATCATCAGGATTGGAGGAAAGGGGAAACCTATCGAGTATGCTGTTAAGATGAAGAGAATGCCGCAAGACAGGATGATGAGCGGACTTCTTGAGCGAAAGGAAGTTGGCAGAGACTTGATTGATGAGATAGCAAGAATTATGTCGAAATTCCATTCAGAGGCCGAGACAAAAGCAGATGCGAGAAAGTATGAACTCGATCCGATAGTGGAGGAAAATTGGGATGAGAATTTCGCGCAGACTTTGGAGTTCATCGGCAGCACGATATCCAAAGGTATGCATGGATACATTAGCAAGAAAATTGAGGGTTTTATTAGATTGAATTTTCCGGTTTTCAGAAGAAGGATGGCGGAGGGCAAAGTCAGAAACTGTCATGGGGATGTCCATTCAGGAAATATTTTCATTGCTGATAGAGTTTACATTTTTGATGCAATCGAATTCAATGAGAGAATTAGCTACTCGGATGTTACGGGCGACGTTGCTTTTCTTGCAATGGATTTAGATTTCAAGGGACGAACTGATCTGTCCAGTTTCTTTGTTGATAGCTACATTAGGTATTCGGGGGATCGAGAATTGACGAGGTTGCTTGCGTTCTACAAATGTTATAGGGCGTACGTACGGGGAAAAGTTGTCAGCTTCAGACTCAAGGACCCCAACATTGGTGGCGCTGACAAGCAGGAAGCGAAGAGGGAGGCTGAGGCATACTTCAACCTTGCTCTTGCCTATGCGGAGAAACTCTGATGGGGGGAAAGGTGTTATGCGTGAAACTGGCATGCCACATATGCGGGGATGTTGACTGTTCCCATGACAGTTGGTTTTTGATGGCAGTCGCTTCCTCCTGTCATAAGCAGCTTGTGTTCTTTTGCGAATTCTAAGTAATGGTTGGTTGTTTGAGAGTTGCTTCTTAAGTGCCAGCACTCTAATCCATCGATGAAGTGTAGCATGGAATCCGCAATTATCTCTGTCTGCTCAGGCAGTGAGCGGGTTAGTGTTACCAAAGAGGTTCCATGTGGATCATTTGGATGCGCTAAAACGATTTTGCCTCCCGCGTCTCTAATCAGCTTGGCAGCTTCTTTGAGATGAAGGGGAAACTTGGGCACATCACATTTGACAAGGTATTTATCAAAAGCCTCTTGTCTGTTTTTGACGATGTCTTGTTTTATGAGATAGTCTGCTATGTGAGGTCTTCCGAGAACGCCGTCGACAGATTCCTGTATGGCGGCGAGGTCTTGGATGGTTAGCTGTTTTAGACCTTCCTTTTCAAACTCTGAGTTCAGGTTATTCAGAATCTTCTTTGCTCTTTCCTCGCGGTGACGAGCCATTTGCTTGATTTTGCCTGTGAGTCTTTGGTTTTTAGGTTCAAAGCCATAGCCTATGAAATCAAGCGAGATTGGTTTTCCTTTATTGTGTTTTGGATGCGCGAAGGTCACGTTCAATTCGACGCCGGAGACGTAGTTTATGTCATGCTTCTTGGCCAGTTCCTTGGCGAGTTCTTGGCATTCAATTGAATCATGATCTGTGATTGACAACAAGCTGATTTTTCGCTTCTGGGCTTCGCTTAGGATTTCTGAGATAGTTAGGACTCCATCCGAATGCTTGGAGTGAATGTGGAGGTCGATTATCATAGCATCAAGGTTTTCAAGTTATCTTTGGTTTAGGTTGACAACGTACCACTTTTCTGGAGAGTCGTATTCAGTGTCCACAGTGAAATGTAAAACTTGCAGTTCAGGTATGGCTCCCTTTAGGGCAGCTATGTCGATGGGTTCAAATTTGTTTTTGTTGGCTAGATATGCCTCGACGGTTAGGGCGTTTGACTCGTATTTTTCTTTCGTGCGTCTTTGAATCCTATTGAAAGACGCCTGCTCGGAGCATTTCGTTTCGAGTATCGCGAAGAGCATCTGGTGTTTGGCTGCAATTTTGGCTGCCTGCAGTCGCAGTTGTTGCGTAATGAAGGTGGCATCCAGGACTAACCCTCTTCTGTTCTTGCTGAGTATCTCCTCTGCTCTCTTGAACATCTCATCGTATACGGAAAGCCGTTTGTTCATGTTTCCTGCGACTTTGGGATTGAAAACGTCTTCGTTCTTGAGAACTTCGAGTCGGATTAGATCGCTCCGAAGGATTGGGTATCCGTTGATTTTTGATACTTCCTCTGACGTTTCCGTTTTCCAAGTGCCTGGAAGACCAGATGTAATCATGAGAGTTCCTGGAGTCAGTTGTGTTCTGACAAATCTTGAAAAAGGCTCCCTCATGATTAAACCTCTAACAGAATGGTTCAGCCATGGCTAATTAAACATTTCTTGGGAGGGGAGTGCTCGGATACTGGCGCAGTCAAAACAAAATGTATGTTGCGAAATATGGTATCGTTTCGAGAAGGAAGTTGAGAAGACAGATTTGAGGTAAAACTAAAAAGCAAGCCAGTCTTCATCTTAGGAAAAGAGGACAAGACATGGAGAAATATTTGGTTAAGGATGCTTCGCTTGCGGGGCAAGGTTTGTTGCAGATTGAATGGGCTTCATTGCACATGCCAGTTTTGAGCCAAGTTAGAGGCAGGTTTGAAAAAGAAAAACCACTGAAGGGTTTGATGCTTGGTGCGTGTCTCCATGTAACCAAGGAAACCGCCGTTCTAGCAGAAACGCTGATGGCGGGAGGCGCAAGAATGGCGTTGTGTGGATCCAATCCGTTGTCAACACAGGATGACGTTGCTGCTGCGCTAGCAGAGAGAGGTGTTTACGTCTATGCATGGCGCGGGCAGTCCACAGAGGACTATTACAAATGCATAAACAAAGTGCTGGATCACAAACCGGAGATTACACTCGATGATGGAGCAGACCTCGTGGGCACACTCCATAGCAAACGCCCAGAGGATATGAAGAGGGTGAGAGGTGGAACCGAGGAAACAACGACGGGAGTTGTCCGTTTGAGAGCAATGGAAAGAGATGGAAGCCTCAAATACCCGATAATCGCTGTTAATGACGCTTACACGAAATATCTGTTCGACAACCGCTACGGTACTGGGCAGAGCACCATAGATGGGGTAATCAGGGCAACCAACGCTCTGCTGGCAGGCAAAGTCTTTGTGGTTTGCGGGTATGGATGGTGCAGCAAAGGGATAGCGATGCGAGCTCAAGGGCATGGTGCAAACGTGGTGGTTACAGAGGTTCAACCGACAAGGGCGCTGGAAGCAGTGATGAATGGTTTGCGCGTTATGCCGATGGTTGAGGCTGCAAAGATAGGCGACATATTTGTGACGGCCACGGGCGACATAAACGTGATTAGAAAAGAGCATATGAAGATGATGAAAGACGGGACAATAATCGCTAATAGTGGTCACTTCAATGTTGAGATTAGCATTCCAGACCTGGAGGCTCTGTCAAAGTCGAAGAGAACGATCAGACCGAGTTTGGAAGAGTATACGCTGAATGATGGGAGAAGGCTTTTCTTGCTATCCGAAGGAAGATTAGTGAATCTGGCTGCGGCGGAAGGGCACCCATCTGAGGTTATGGACATGTCTTTCGCAAACCAAGCTCTTTGTGCTGAATACATTGCTAAGACTGCCAGCCTTCCACCCAAGGTCTATACTGTGCCCTGCGAAATAGATGAGGGTGTGGCGAATTTGAAACTGAAGGCGATGGGAGTCAGGATAGACAGACTAACCATCGAACAGAAGAAGTATTTGGCTACGTGGGAAATGGGGACAACATAGAGTCCAGTATATCGGAAGTCACGGTAAACTTTAAAAGAATGATCAAATAAACATGGCTGTAAAGTAGTGAATCAATATGGTTAGCAAAGATCAAGCAATAGGTGCAGTCATCTGTCTCGTTTGTGTGTTGGTTGCAGTGTTCTACGTTTTGAGCCTCTTCGTTCCTGACTGGCTCTGCATCCTCGGCATTGACTTTACATTCGACCAGTTCTGGCTCATCGCCATCCCTGTGCTGCTCGCCTTTGTGGCCATACTCGCGATCGGAGCGTGGATAGGCTGGACAATGGCAACGACTCCCCCGCCGAAGCCCATTGAAGAAATACAGACGGAAATGGAAGAGAAGAAAGAAGAGCCAAAGGTGGAAGAACCGAAGACAGAGGAGCCCGCTGCCGAAGAAAAGAAAACCGAAAAGAAGAAGAAATAGCAGATACCTGCGGTTCAGCAAGTCAGCGCGAACGGTTGAAGGGTTCCCTAGTTTTCTTTCTTATTTCAAATTCGTTAATTTCTCAGGGCACTGTGTTCATGAAGGAAGCTGCAAAATAATGGAACATTTCTGTTGCTGCCGTGTTCTGGAGAGAGAAGCGGTCTTTTTGAAGCGGGTTCGCTTTGTCCTGTTAAAGGGTTATTCCAGAGGTGCGGACCGCACCTATTCGAGCTTACAGAATTGTTCTGGTGAGGCAAGCTTCCTAAAGGATTCGACTCCCTTGGCGTATCCTGAAGCGATCAGCACGTCGCCGTTTTGGATTCTTGAATCCCCTTTTGGTCGCAGTGTCTTCTCGCCTCGTTTGATGACTTGAACCCACATGCCGGTCTCTTCATGCACTCTTGCCTCCTTCAGGGTTTTGCCAACGAGCATAGAGCCTTCAGTCACGCATGCTTGGGCAACTGTCTCTTCTGCTGCTTTTATGGTGAGCTTTAGCACTGGGTGTGGTTCGATGCCTCTTAGGACGACTTCAGCCACTTCTGCTGCTGCGTCAGCGATTTTTTCAGTTGCTACGCCTATTCGGATTAGCCCCAAGAAGCCGGAGGCTTCTTCTTTCTTGAAGTCGCTTGTCAATGCCAGCAATTCGAAGGCAGTGTGCAGATTGTCCACATTCTCTTCCAAGCGGTGGACCTCTTCGGCTAGCTCCCTGCTGTTAAGTATCAGAGACGTGTAGGCGAGATCCATCATCAGTTCGGATGTGTCTTTGAGCTCAACGAGGCATTCTACAATCTCTTCGAACCTTTTCTGCTCGGTCATCTTTCAGCCCTCCAGTTGAGCTAGGGTGCCTTCTGCAAGTTCTTTGAAATCTTTGATGCTTTGTGGTGCTCCACGAGTGATGAGGACATCTCCTTGAGAAAGTTTTTCCTTTTCCTTTGGTTTTATTATCCAGTCTTTGTTCCTTCGAATGGCAATTATGTCGACTCCCATCCGCGCAGAAGGGTCTAGACTGCCAATTTTCTTCCCCGCCACCACAGAGCCTTGTTTCACAGTTGCTTTGGACAGTCGTTCTTCGACCTTTTCGAAGATTGCGCTAACGATGGGATGAACGCCAATGTTGCGAGTTACTATGGCGGCAATATCCGCGGCGGCATCTGAGATTTTGTCGGTGGCAGCTGCGACCGTAGAAACACCTATCAGAGCCTCAGCGTCCTGTGCGTTTCGAGCAGCGATCATGATTTCCATGTCTAAAAGGTATGCTAAGGTGTCAACGCGTTCCTCAAGCTCAAGAATGTCCTCTGCCAACTCTTTGTCGTTGAACAGTGCAGCGGAGTAGGCCAAGTCTATCATTAGTTCAGAGAGATTCTTCATCTCTAGCAGAAGCTCCCTGACAGGTATGGGTTTGTACTCGATTTTTTCAAAGCGAGGCATGCTTCAAGAAGCTCCCTTGTATAGAATATTGTCTCGCAATATTTTAACAATGCTTAGCTTCATGATACCAGCACCAGAACCACAAGCAATGCTATTGATGTTACGCTGTCTGCGAGTGAACTCACGATGGGTATGACGAAGTTGTCTGGGTCCAGTCCCTTCTTGAAAGTCAAGATTGATACGCCGAAAGATATCAAGACTATCGCCATAACGGAGATTATGTTTGCAGCGAGAAGAACGATTAAGAGATTTGAGAGAGCAGGTAGAGAGGCATTGCCTGTTAGCAATAGCGAAGATATTGCTAGTACACAGAAGATCAGGACAGATGCGGCCCAAGCGCTCAGAATGGTCTTCGAATGGTCCCGGATTGAAGAGAAAGTTGGTTTGAGCATGCCTAATGCAAGTTTTGTCGTTGCCGTTGAACCTACCACGGAACCGACATCTCCTACGGTGTCTATCAGTGCTGGATACGCCGTGTAGATCTCTTTGCGGTTTTTCACGATCTCGCTTATTCCCTTGAGAACTGTGCCTGTGACGTTGACTATGAAAGCCACAAAAACCATTGTTACCAAGGATTCTTTCACAGTTCTGAGGAATTCCGGCTCGTGAAGGTTCCTAGAAAGAATGTACAGAGTGAAGAGAAGAAACACCAGCCCGATAATTGCTGTCACCCATTGGCCAATGTTTGCGAAGAAGAACAAGTTGAGGACGAGAACATAGCATATTGTGACAAAGATGTCTGCGACGGTGGACATTATTGGGTAAACGACGATGTCGGGATCTAGCCCTCTATTGAATGAGACAAACGCTACTGTGGTAGTGATCAAGGTTAGTGACAGGCTGATACCCATAGTTGACAGGATAACTGATAAGATCGCCGGAAAATCTGTGATTGTTATTCCCCAGAAAATTGTGCCAAAGACAAGTGAGATCAGGCTGATTGTAATGCTGGTTGCTAGAGTAACTACTATCAGGGCTTCAAAGAGTTTGTAGAAACTCTTTGTGTTCTTCGAGAACCTTGGATATATGGTACCAAGATGTAGGGCTGTGCCCAGTCGCCCAGATATCAAACCGCCGATTACTCCTTTGGCACTTGCGATGGCTGGATAGAGCGCAATGACCCATGGAGCCATTTGGAAAACTCCAAGCTGAGAGGCAATGATGAAGCCGGCAGCGAGTCCGCCCAAGTCAAATGTGTAGGCAAGTAGGGCTTCCTTGAAGGTTCCGAAGGTTCCTTTCGAAGAGTTGGTGTGCGGCGTTCTTGATTACCCCCTTGATTCGGAACCTTGAATAGTGCCGTCTAAGAAGAAACAAGAATTGAGGAAACTAGAAAGTCGCTGGTTTTCGCCAATCGCAACACGACGCGTTAACTGGAAATTCTCAGAGCCTTCGAGCGACTTTGCGGAAACCTTCGGTGGTTGAAGTGGCTTTCCGTTGAGTTTGCACACACTTCCATTCTTGAAGGTCCGTCGGCTTGCCGACCATCGCATAGGCACCGCTTCGATGGTTTGTTGAGGGGTTGGCGATCAATAGCTAACCCTGACTCTAAGTCTTCTATGAAGGGAAGTGCAGTGCTTAAATACGTTTCTAGGGGATCAAGGCAGCAGTCTACCTGTGCAGCGGTCACTATCGCCTGAGCAGGTTGGCAGATCTATACGGTCAACTGAAATTGAAAGCAATTCAGGTTAGCCTCGATTCTGACTGAGTATGATCAGTTGCCCCGCCTCAGGGGGTTAAGCAGGGCTGGAAGCCTGATTTTGCCATCTCCGAAGCGCTGTTGGTCAAGGTTTCTCAGGCTTGTAGTCACAATAGGGATCTTCTACAAGGTAGTCACCCTTGATCTCGGCAGGTTCGCGAAGATCGCCGCAGAAATCTATGAAGTCGTCTGATAGGCCGTATGCACGGGCGCGGCAACCGCCACATATGGTGCTGTAGTTGCATGTGTGACATTTTCCCTTCAAAGCGGCTGGGTTTCTGAGCGATTTGAAGACTGGTGACTTGAACCATATGTCCTTGAACGGTGTTTTGCGAATATTTCCAAGCCTGACTGGCAGGTAGGGGCAGGGCGTGATGTCGCCGGTGGGATAGACTCGGCAATAGTAGAGTCCCGCGAGGCATCCTCGAATCCATTGTCGCATGTCTACGCCCATGTCTTTTGCTATGCGCATGAATTGGGGTGCGCAGGACGGTCTTACGTTCAGTTTGTGTTTGTGGGTTTTGGAGAAAATGGTTCTAATCATGTCCTCGTACATCTTTGGGGATATGTCGGTTATTTTTGCTCCTCTTCCCGTCGGAACTAGGAAGAAGAGGTGGAAGTTTTCTACGCCGAGGTTTTCGACGATTGTCATTATCTCGTCGATTTGGTTGTAGTTTTCCTGAGTCAGCGTTGTGTTGACTTGGACTTGGATTTCGTGTTTCCGAAGGGCTTTGATGGCTTCGATGGCTTTGTTCCATGAGCCAGGTACGCCCTTGAATTCATCATGCTGCGACGGGTTGCTTGAGTCTATGCTGACGGAAGCCGTTGCCAGTCCTGCCTCTTTCAGCCGTCTTGCGACTTCTTCATCTACGAGGGTGCCGCTGGTGCCTAAACCCATGCGGAAGCCTTTTCTGGCACCGTACTTGATGATGTCGTACACGTCTTTTCGGAGCAGCGGCTCGCCTCCGCTCAGGATCAGCAGTGGACTGCTCACTTCGGCGATCTGGTCGATGATGCCGTACGCTTCTTCGGTGGTGAGTTCGTTTTTTAGTTCGGTGGTTGTGGCGTTAATGTAGCAGTGGGGGCATTTCATGGTGCATTTTCGGGTCAGGTTCCAGGATACTACGAGTGGCACATGTTTTTCCTTATGCGTGGCGGTTGGTGAGTAACCTAGTTTGAGTTGGAATTCGCACGCGCCGTCTAGGTTCATGCGGTATGGGTGTGTGAGGTGGAAGGCGAAGGGCAAGACGGTTTCGAGCATCGCGTTCGCGTGGGCAAAGCAGAAGTGCTTGCAGAAAAGCGAGGCTACGTCGTCGGTTATGCCCATTTTGGTTTCCAGGTATTTGTGGCTGCCGTGTATGGGGCAGTTGAGGAAGCGCATTTTGCCGTCTAGGGTTTCCAGGTTCATTTGGTAGTCGATGAAGTGGTCGCTTAGCATCAGGGACTGGAGTTTTTCCCTGCGCATGCCGACTTTCAGGGTCACGTTCAGGGCTATGTTGACGGTTTCCCTGCCGAATTTGTCTTTCACGCGCTCCATGGCTTGGCTTACTCGTAGTAAACCTTCTTGCTTGACGAGTTCAGCCAGCGTTAGCAGTCCTTTTATGGTTTCGTATTCTTGTCTTGACCGCATTTCCACGATGGTTGTTGCCCAATCGTCAAAGAGGGTGTGGAAAAGTTGAAGCGCGTCTGGGTTTTTGTCGTCGAGCATACACGCGATCTCGCTGGTGCGCTTCTGCAGCGAGGTGTAAATCTGGATCTTTTCTTCGGCTGTGAGGCTCTTTCTGGATGACACGTCTAGAACTTCTTTTTTCAGAGGCAGGAAGAGTTTCGAGAGTTCTAAAACGTCAGAAACATAGTCGTCATACGATTCTTGCAGTTGCCTGTCGATCTCTGGGGGCTTGGCTTTCAGCTCTTCCAGCAGGACGCGGGGTTCGGCTTCCATTTTAGTGACCATAGCCATGTGGTAGAGCAGTGACCCAGCCATTCCAGGCTCAGCTTGCTTGCCTGTGACGCCGAAGAAGATTTCGTGGAAGAGAGATTTCGCGGTTTTGAAGTCGCCGTCCTGGATAAGGGCAGAGGCTTTGCCGAGTTTTCTTTTTCTCTCCTGCAACAGGAGCGCCCATTTGTGGCAGTGCCTCTCGTCCAGTTTCGTTACAGCGATTCACCTAGTTTGAACCTTACTACGAGGATGGAGAGTAGAAATAGTTAACGGTGATCGCCGCTCGCAAGCCAATTGTGGTCGTAGGAGCTGTTGCAGGATAGGCAAATTATTAAGCTCCACTGCAATGATTCAACACCGTGAATGGCATGTCGTTTGACTTGATATTCGCGCTCGTTGGATTCATAGTAATGCTCGGCGTCCTTTTGGGCATAGGCATCAACCAGCCGAGAGGCGTCAGCGTAAAAACCTGGTGCTACGGCTACCTAGCCATATCAATAGTCTTCGACATACTCGTAGTAATCGCGCTTGCCAGCGGTGCACAACTTGTATGGCTAACCAACCTACTGCTCGGGCTTTCAGCCGGAGCCGCAACAGGACTGGGGATACACGTGGCCCATCACATCTCAGAAGAAAACGAACATGAACATGGAGCCAAAACAGGCAAAAAAGGTCCGATGCCCTTCGGATTCTAGTCAAGCACAAATTGATGTTGATGGCGCCGGGGAAGGGACTCGGACTAGCCTATACGAATCTTATCGCCTCAAGATTGTTTCTCCGCAGCTACTTCCTCCCTATTTCTCTCCGAGAGCGAAGGTTGGCAGGAGATGAGAAAGATGAGCGCGAAAGTGATGAACTGCCCGCATTGTGGGAAGCTTTTGCCGAGAGAATTCTGGCATGAAAAGAGTCAAACGGATAGTAAGGCCATCAGGTGCCCTCGATGCGGGGGCTTTAGGAACTGGAAGGACGCAAAAAAGTACACGAAGTTCGGGGTCTTTCAGCGCTACTTCTGCAAGGACTGTGGGAGAAGGTTTTCAAATTCGTAACAGAGCCGTCCTTGTCTTTCATCCTCCCTTTTTGTGTTGGGAAAGCATTAATAGTATGAAAGTAAAATATTCTTACTGATAGTTATGACTTCAGAGCCGGAAGTGACCACAATCAGCGAAAAAGGCCAGGTAGTTATCCCACAGTCTATACGGAAGGAGCTTGGGATAAAACCGAAAACCAAGTTTCTTGTTTACGGCAGAGGCGATACAGTCATAATGAAGAAACTCGAGCTCCCTGATTTGAAGAAAGAATGGGAAGACATCTTCAAACTGATGGACAAAAAAGAGCTCAAGATTTCTGACAAAGAAATCCAGAAAGAAATAGCTAAGACTCGAAGAACAAACGGATGATTTGATGCTTCGAGTTGTTCTCGACACCAACGTCTTGGCGAGCGCTCTCATTTCTGAGGGTAAACCAAGAGAGCTCTTGAGGAAAGGGATCTCGAAAGAGTTCTGCATTGTAACCTCACACCTGATTCTAAGAGAGCTTAGCACCGTCTTGCGAAGGCCGAAGTTCAAGACCGGTGAAGATGAAAGTCACAGAATCCTTCTTGCGTTGATGCAATCAGCCGAAGTTGTGGGAGTAGTCTCGAAATTCAAATTAGTTGAAGAGGATCCTAAAGATGATATGGTTGTTCAGTCGGCATTTGATGGAAAAGCTGACTTTGTTGTTTCGGGCGATGGGCACCTTCTCGCGTTAGGAGACTTTAGGGGAATCAAGATAGTTGGCGTCAAGAAAATGCTCAGCTGTCTTGAAGAACAAACCACACAATAACCTGCCCGTTGACAACTCAATTATAAACAGCCTGTCAATGCATCTCCAGCTTCTCAATAAATAAAGAGAAAATAGCCCGCTGGGAGAATAGATGTGAGCAATATAGGGTTAGACCCGCGGTGCTTTTGCAGCAGTGGTCGGACTCGGACGCTAGGTAAGCAGGCGATATCGCCCGTCAAAAACGTTTCTCCGCAGCCTTATCCCTCTTTTTTTGTAGAAAAAGCAATCGAAAGAAGAAGTGAACATGAAATATGTCTCTTCGAGTTAAAAATACTTATTAGACTTTAGGCGTTATTCTTCTTTGCAGGTTTGGCTTTGATTCTGTGCTTTTCCAAGGTCTTCTTAGATAGTTAATGTTCCTGTTATTCGGAAGTTTACGATGCCGCTTACGATATCTGTCATGACATCGTAATGCCTGAGCCGATTCCTAAACTTTCCTCCCCAAATTTGAAACTTTTTAACCCTTGAAATTGAATGTTCAGAGACTACTCGCTCACTCGCCAACGCCTTGTTAAAGGCCAATTGTTGTGGCGGAAGCGGCTCTGCTTTGACTCCTCGTTTGCCTCTTCCAGGGCTTCTCTTCTTAAATGGCGCCGTAAAATCCAGCAAGGGGAAATCTTCTTTTACACCTTTATAGCCAAGGTCACCCTTCTGATGAATCTCCTTAGGCAAGTGTGGCCGGCTATGCTTAAACAAGGAGTAGTCATGCATGCTTCCACTAACATGAGCAGTCTTATGCACAATCAAGCCCTTAGAAGTCACAGTTAACTGAGTCTTAACGGTATGCCTCTTCTTCTTGCCGCTGTAGTGAGTTTTGCGTTTCTTTTTGTTTTTGGGTCTTGGAATCTCTTGCTCTGTTGCATCAATGAACGCTTTGAACTCTGGGAACATCGCTTCGATTTCTTTGAGCGTTTGCAGTCGCC